>JALYSX010000042.1 GCA_030854585.1 Vulcanimicrobiota bacterium | reverse complement strand
CGGGCGGTCACGATTCCTTCGCTCCGCGACGTTTTAAGAAGGCTGGGCCACGGCACGGCGAAACCTGAATCGGAGATGGGCGTGAAACGTAATCAAACTGTCTGGGGCGCGGTCGTCGTATTGACGCTTGCTTTGACGTTGCCGTTCGGCGCGCCGTCGAGTGCGGTACCGGTGCCGACACCGCCGCCTCGCACGCGCGAGACGCCGACCGACTCGCCACCGCCGGGCACGACCTCGTCCAATCTGTTGCCGTACGATTCGAGCGTAATCCTCGTGCTCGACGATGCGATCGGTTCCGCGATCTCGCAGCGCAATCAGGTCGCGCGGGCGCATCTACGCGATGCGCTGGTCGTAGGTGCGAAGACGCTCGCGCCCGCCGGCTCGCCCGTCTCGATCGACATCATCGGCTCGCATGGCGCCAAGGCCGGTGACGTCTACGGCTACGTCGACATCTCGGTCGAACCGCTCGTGCTGAGCGACGGAAGCCGGCTGCCGTTACGCGCGCCGTACTCGCACTTGACCGACTCCGTCACCGCCGGACACGCGGCGACCGTCGGCGTCGAAGATACGATCGGCGACATCTTCATCCCCGGCCACATCATCTACCGCGCGCTCCGGCGCGGACGCAACGTTACTATTCCGGCGGGATCCATGGTCCGCACGCGGACGCTCGGCACCGTCAGCATCGACGCCAACGGCGAGGTCGCGGTTGCGACTCCGAAGCCGATCTCGATGCCGTCGACCGCACCGGTCGGCGATTTCCGCCCGATGCCCTTCGCGACCGCGCCGAATCTCAAGCCCAACGCTCGTCCAACCGTCTACCAAGTCACGCCCGAACCGACCGACACACCGACGCCGACGCCGACGCCGACGCCGTCACCCGCTCCGTCTCCAACCACTGCTGCAACGAAATAAGGAGTCTCCACCAGTGAAGCATCGCATCGTCGCGATCGCGGCTTTGGCCGCGTTCCTGATCGCCGGTTCCGGCGCGTTCGCCGCCACCAAACTCTCGCCGCAACCGCAAGGCGCCGAAGCCACGTTCATCACCGCCATCCAAAAGGATCTGAACGCGCGCTTCCCCAATCCCGCCGCCGCCGAAGCGGCCGGCTACTTCCGGTACTCCAACGAAGACAACACCGGCGCGATCTCCTACGCGAACACCAAATGGACGAGCGACATCACGCATCCGAGCCAGCTCTGGTTCGACGTGAAGGGAAACCTGCTCGGCGCCGACTTCTCGCAACCGGATGCCAAGACGGCGCCCAAACTTTGGGGCGTGCTCCCGGCCCGTTGGTACCATTTCCACCCGCACGTGCACTACGTCTACACCGACAACGGCACGACCGTCTACGGCAAAGCCACGAGCGTCAAGAAGTTCGTCGCCGCGGGCGGTAGCCTGACCGATCCGGATGCCGCGACGGTCGTCAAGCTCGGCGTCGTCAAGGATCCGAGCCTGGTCACGCACGTGTTTCTCTTCCCCGCGATCTGGGACTTGATCGTCTGGGTCAAACCCAACCCCGCCGGCGCGTTCGCCGACAAGAACCCCGACGTCCACCCCAGCGCAAACGCCGAAAAGATGAACGATTAAGCGCGCTCACATCTAGATGACGCGAAGACCCCGCTGCGAGGCGGGGTCTTTCTATTTACAGTTGGTGGTGGCGATGTCGTAGGCGATCTCGCCGGCGTCGCTTTCGGCGGCGCGAATGACGTCGCGTTGGCCGTCGAACTTGAGATAGGACTTCATGTCCTTCATCTCGTCCGGCATGGCCAAGGTCTGGCTGTCCTGACCGTTGATCGGATGCTCGCCCTCGAACTGGTTGTACTGCATCATGCTTTGCGCGAGCGCGAGTAGGTCGTTCGTCAGTTGGTTCTGCTTGTTGTAGGCGAGTTGCATCTTCTCGGCGAGCTGATGGTTCTTCTTCGCTTCGACCGGATCTTTGGTGAGCGCCTCGCCTTGCCTGAGCTTGTTGACCTCGTCCTGGAGGACGGGGAGGCGCTTCTGCATGTCGCCGACGAGCGCGACGAGCTTGACGCGGATCGTCGTGAACTTCTGGCCGTAGTTGGGACCGTCGAAGACGTGCTTGAGGTCGACCAACTGATCGTCGACGCGGTCGAGCGCGTAGTCGTTGGCGATCATCGGGCGGAGCGCGCCGTTGAAATGGTTGACCATCGAAGAGCAGTACGGATTGGACTTGACGGTCGCGATCACATGGAGCGATCCAGCATCGGGCGACGGGCTACTGATCGGGCCGGCGGTCGAGACGACCGACGGGGGGATCATAGCCAGGATTAGAGCGGCGGCAGCGAGGTTCATACGTTAGATGCTAACGCCTAGAACGCGAGGTTTGTGCCCGGCTCGGTGCGAGCCGGGTACGATCACTCGTTGCTCCAGTAGTCCTTGAGCGCTTTGCCGCGCGATGGGTGGCGGAGCTTGCGCAGCGCCTTGGCCTCGATCTGACGGATGCGCTCGCGAGTGACGCCGAACTCCTGTCCGACCTCCTCGAGCGTCCGCTGGTGGCCGTCTTCGAGCCCGAAGCGCAGGACCAGGACCTTGCGCTCGCGCTCGGTCAGGTTCTGAAGCACGTCGGCCATCTTCTCTTTGAGGAGCATGACCGATGCGGCCTCCGCCGGTGCGATCGCTTCCTGATCTTCGATGAAGTCGCCGAGATGCGAGTCTTCTTCTTCGCCGATCGGCGTCTCGAGCGAGATCGGCTCCTGCGAGATCTTCATGACCTCGCGGACCTTCTCGGGCGTGAGACCCATAGCGGCGGCGATCTCATCGACGGTAGGTTCGCGGCCGAGCTCTTGGAGGAGCTGACGCGAGACCTTGGTCTGGCGATTGATCGTCTCGACCATGTGCACCGGAATGCGGATGGTGCGGGCTTGATCGGCAAGCGCGCGCGTGATCGCCTGGCGGATCCACCAGGTCGCGTACGTCGAGAACTTATAACCCTTGCGATAGTCGAACTTCTCGACGGCGCGGATCAGCCCCTGATTGCCCTCTTGGATCAGGTCCAGAAAGAGCATGCCGCGGCCGACGTACTTCTTCGCGATCGATA
>JALYSX010000033.1 GCA_030854585.1 Vulcanimicrobiota bacterium | reverse complement strand
CATCGGCTCTTCGATAATGTCGACGGTGCGCGCGCCCGCGAGTTTCGCGGCGTCTTTGACGGCGCGCTCCTCGACCGAGGTGATCTCGGCCGGAACGCAGATCGCGACGTTCGGTTTCGGTTTGAAGATCGAAGACCAGAACGAGCGGTCCTTCATCACTTTCTTGATGAAGTACGAGAGCATCGCTTCGGTCACTTCGAAGTCGGCGATCACGCCGTCGCGAAGCGGGCGGATCGCCTGGATGTGCGCCGGCGTTTTGCCGAGCATCAGGCGCGCCTCTTCGCCGACCGCAAGGATGCGGCCGGTGTTCATGTCTTTCGCGACCACCGACGGCTCGCGCAGCACGATGCCTTTGCCTCTGACGTGCACCAGCACGTTGGCCGTGCCAAGATCGATACCGATATCCAAAACCGACTCCGTTACTTGTGTGAGATTGACGAGGAAGTGTACGAGGTTACGTGATTGCCGGGCTGACGCGAGGATACGCACTCGTCTCGAACAGGCCGGTCGGCTCGATCTGCGGAGTCACGCCGCTCGATCGTTGCACCTGGCCACCCAGTTCGGAGAGCAGTTCTTCGAGCCGCTCGTATCCGCGGTCGATATATTCCAACCCGATGATCTCGGTCTCGCCGGAGGCTGCAAGGCCCGCGACGACCAGCGCCGCGCCCGCCCGGATATCCGGCGCTTCGACCGGCGCGCCCGAGAGCTGTGCGACGCCCTTGACGATCGCGGTGTTGCTCTCCATCGATACCTTGACGTCGGCGCCCATGCGCGCGAGTTCGTTGACGTACGAGAAGCGCGCGTTGAAGATCGACTCTTCGACCACGCTCGTGCCGGGCGCGGTGCAGAGAAACGCGACCGCTTGCGGCTGGAGATCGGTCGGAAAGGCCGGATGTGGCGCGGTCAAGATGTCGGTGCCGCCGGTGACGCGTTCGGCTTGAACGCGGATCCAATCCGCACCGACGGTCACGTCGACGCCGCACTCCTCGAGTTTGGCGATGGTCGCCTCGAGATGACGCGGCTCGCAGCGCGTGACGGTCACGTCGCCGCGCGTCGCGGCCGCACCGAAGAGCAGCGTACCGGTGACGATGCGGTCGGGGATGATCGTGTATTCGACGCCGTGCAGTTCGCGCACGCCATCGACGACGAGCACGTCGGTACCGATGCCGCCGATCTTAGCGCCCATCGCGACGAGGAAGTTCGCGAGGTCGACGACTTCCGGCTCCATCGCCGTGTTGGTGATCGTGGTCGTCCCTTCGGCCAGCACCGCGGCGAGCATCGCGTTCTTGGTCGCACCGACCGACGGCAGCCGGAACTCGATCGGCGCGCCTTTGAGTCGACCCTTCGATTCGGCGATCAGATAACCGTGCGCGTTGCGGACTTCGCAGCCGAGCGCGAGGAAGGCCTGTTCGTGCATGTCGGTCGCGCGCGTGCCGAGCACGCAGCCGCCGGGCAACGGCACTTCGGCACGTCCGAAACGTCCCAGCAATGGCCCGACGACGTCGAACGAGGCGGCGAGTTTGCGGACGAGTGCGTAGGGTGCGCGGAACTGCGCGACGTTGCTCGCGTCGATCGTGACGGTGTCGGCGCCTTCGTAGCGCAGACGCGCGCCGAGCGCTTCGAGCAGCGACCACATGACCGAGACGTCGGTGATGTGCGGCACGCGGTGGAGCGTGACTTTGCCCTTCGCGAGCAGAGCCGCCGCCATGATCGGAAGCGCGGCGTTTTTCGCGCCGTGCGTAGCCACCGAACCTTCGAGCCGAGCGCCCCCTCGGACGCGCAGCGTAGTCTCCAAACGATCGAGCATGATAGTTCGGGGGATAGTTCGCTACCGGAAGCGTCGGCCCCCGGGCGCGTTAGTGCCCGGTCAGCCTCAGTTTGGCGTTGGCGAACTCGATGGCGGCGGGGTCGGTCGCGGCGGCCAGCTCTTCGCGGGTGGCGGCCACGTCGACGTCTTCGAAGCGCAGGGCCCGGTCGACCAGGACGGTCACGCCGTCCGGGAGCGCTTGCATGAAGCCCTCGCCGGTGGCCATCTCGAGGCGGCTGGTGACGCCGTTCTCGACGACGTTGGCGCGTAGGACGCCCGGCTTGAGCGCGGCCAGAAACGGCGAGTGCGCGGGCAGAATGCCCTCCTCGCCTTCGGTCGTCACGGCGATCACCAGCTCCGCAGCGCCTTCGAAGGCGATCTGCGTGGGGGTGATCAGCTTGAACGGAACGGTGTTTGCCATAACTCGCGGTCGCTAGACCTTCGCGCCCATCTTCTCGGCGTTCTCGCGGACTTCGTCGATCCCACCGGCGTAGAAGAACGCCTGCTCCGGGATGTGGTCGCACTTGCCGTCGAGGACTTCCTTGAACGATGCGACCGTGTCGGACAGCTTGACGTACTTGCCGCCGCGACCCGTGAACTGCTCGGCCACGAAGAACGGCTGCGAGAAGAACCGCTGGATGCGGCGCGCGCGTCCGACCACGATGCGGTCTTCATCCGAGAGCTCTTCGACGCCGAGGATCGCGATGATGTCCTGAAGATCTTTGTAGCGTTGGAGCGTCTCTTGCACGCCGCGGGCGACGTCGTAATGTTCCTGACCGACGATCTGCGGATCGAGGATGCGCGACGTCGAGGCGAGCGGATCCACGGCCGGATAGATGCCCAGTTCCGAGATCGGACGCGAGAGCGCCGTGGTCGCATCCAGATGCGCGAACGTGACCGCGACGGCCGGGTCGGTGTAATCGTCGGCGGGCACGTAGACGGCCTGAACCGAGGTGATCGAACCCTTGGTCGTCGAGGTGATGCGTTCTTCGAGCGAACCCATGTCGGTTGAGAGCGTCGGCTGATAGCCGACGGCCGACGGCATGCGACCCATCAGCGCCGAGACTTCCGAGCCGGCCTGCAGATAGCGGAAGATGTTGTCCATGAAAAGCAGCACGTCGGCGCCCGCTTCGTCGCGGAAGTATTCGGCCATCGTGACGCCGGTCTGGGCGATCCGGAAGCGGACTCCCGGCGGCTCGTCCATCTGACCGAACACGAGCGTCGTCTGCGCGAGCACGCCCGACTCTTTCATCTCTTGCCAGAGGTCGTTGCCCTCGCGCGTGCGTTCGCCGACGCCGGTGAAGACCGAGAAGCCTTTGTGCACGGCCGCGATGTTGCGGATCAGTTCTTGGATGAGAACGGTCTTGCCGACGCCCGCGCCGCCGAAGAGCCCGACCTTACCGCCGCGCGTGTACGGCGCCATCAAATCGACGACTTTGATGCCGGTCTCGAAGAGCTTCGGGGTCGGATCCTGATACTTGAACTCCGGCGCCGGGCGGTGGATCGGCCATTCGGCCGCCGCTTTGACCGGTTCGTCCGAGTCGATCGCCTTACCGAGGACGTTGAAGATCCGTCCGAGCGTGCCTTCGCCGACCGGAACCGTGATCGGCTTGCCGGTCGAGGTGACCGGTGCGCCGCGCATCAGACCGTCGGTCGAACCCATCGCGAGGCACCGGACCTGGTTGTTGCCGAGTTAGTCCTGCACTTCGAGCGTGAGCGAGCGCGCCTTCATGGCCGTGCCGCCGAGTTCGATGCCCGAGCCCGACGATGCCGCGGCACTGCTGCCGTCGGAGTCGTCGTTCACGCGAACTTCGAGCGCGTCGTTGATCTTCGGAAGGGTCGCGGCGTCGAACTCGACGTCGACGACGTTGCCAAGGACTTGGACGATCTTGCCGGTGGCTGCCATGTTGTTTTGCTTTCTCTAGGATCCGCTCAGCGCTTCCGCGCCGGCGACGATTTCAAGCAGTTCTTTGGTGATGGCTGCTTGACGGGCATTGTTCATCTTGATGGTGAGTTCGTCGATCAGTTTGCCGGCGTTGTCGGTCGCGTTGTTCATCGCGATCAACTGGGCTGCGAAGAACGCGGCGGCGGTCTCGAGCATCGCCGAGTAGATCGTGAACTCGAGATATTTCGGGAGCAGGCGTGAGAGCACGAACTCGGGCGACGGCGAGAACTCGACGGCACCGCTCGAAGCCGGTCTGTCGGCCGTGGCAAGCGCCGCGATGTCTTCGATCGGCACGAGTTTGCGCGTCTCGGGCTTCTGCGAGAGCATCGAGACGAGTTTCGGCGATATCAACACGATGTCGCCGATCTCTCCGGCGACGAATGCCGCACTGACGGTGGCCGCGACGGCACGCGCGGTGTCGATCTTCGACGGGGCGTTGAGCGCCCAGGTCGCGTGATCCGGACGTTCCATCCGGCGGACGGCGTTGCGCGCCTTGTTGCCGACCGTGAAGAATGTCGCGTCCTTATGATCGGCGGTGTAGATCTCGGCCGCGCGGATCAGGTTCGCGTTGAACGCGCCGGCCCGGCCCTTATCGGCCGTC
>JALYSX010000007.1 GCA_030854585.1 Vulcanimicrobiota bacterium | reverse complement strand
GCCGATCGGCGTGCGGAAGTACAGGTTCTGCGCACCGAACGGTACGCTCGGGGCCGCGCCGCAACCGGCCGGCGATTGGAAGATGCCCCGCACGATGCCGACGTAGCCGGGCGGCAAGACGCCCAGGCTCTGCAGGATCGAACCGTTCACCTGAGTCGGCAATACCACGCCGAGTTGCGACTGGCGATAGAACGATGAACTGAACGACGCGTTCTTCCACGCATGCGTGTAGCTCAAGCGCGCCGAGGTGGATGACGACGCGCCGGGCTGATCGCCGGGCGCGGATCCGGTCGCAGTGTTGCCGTCGCAATTGAAGCGCAGCGCGGTCGGGTCGGTCAGGATCTGCGAACGCCCCTCGTGTCCGGCCGCGCCTCCGATCGAATACGACGCCGCGTACGAGTCGACGGTGGTCGGCTTCCAGTTCGCGCCGATCGACGCGAGGATCGAGGCCGGAGCGTTGCTCGCGCGGCTCAGGCCGAACGCTTCGCTGAGCGTCAGCTTCGTGCTCGAACGCACTTGATCGGTGACCTGGAGCACGCCGTAGCTCGAACTCTGCGATCCGGTGTAGTACGGCGATGCCGACAGGACGGTCGGCGTGGTCGTGCTCGAACTGATCGAGCCGCTCGCGCTGATCGAGACGGTGTGACGTTCCTTGGCCGGCAACTGCGCCGCCACCGAATACCCGAACGACTTGATGCCAGTGGTGAAACCGATCGGCGATGGGATGCCGTTGCTGTAGCGCGCCAGTTGGTCGTTGATCGAGTCGATGTTGGTGCCGTAGAGCGCGGCTTGAATGCTGGTATCGCCGATCAGCGCCGTATCGGTGAGGGAGTACAGTCCGAACGTGCTCGAATTGGAGTTGCCCGGGCCGTAGCCACACGGCAAGCCGCCGCTGACGCTCAGGCAGACCAGGGCGGACGCGTTCTGCGAACCCATGAACTGGGCCGTCAGGGTCTGCGAGTCGCTGATCCGGTAGCGCAGCATCGCTAGCGATCCGCGCGAGGTCTGATCGCCGTCGTGCACGTAGTCGAGGCCGCTCGCGTCCAGATAGCGCATGCCGTCGACCAGGCTCGGGGTGCTCCGATACGTCGCCTGTACGGCGATGCCGAGTTTGCCGAGCGAACCGGTCTCGCCGAGCGAGTAGTTGAATTTCCCACTGCTGCCGGTCGAAAGCTGGGTCGCCGACTGCCAAGTCAGGGTCGGTTGGATCGTACGGAAATTGACGCCGCCGCCGAGGCCGCCGACTTGCGGACCGAAGTTGACGGATGCGCCGCTGAACAGATCGGTCGAGTAACCGCGCAGATTGCCAGCGGTGCCGGGCGCGTTCAGCGGAATGCCGTTCAGGCTCAGCTGGGTCTGCGTCGCATCGTGACCCTCGAGCGAGATCGTCTGGGTCGCGTCCGAATCGTCCGCCGAGGTGGTGACGCTGACGCCCGAGAGTTTGTTGAGCGCGCCCGCCAGATCGTTGGAAAGTTTGCGTTGCGCCGAATCGTCCGAGATCGAAGATGTCGAGACGGTTGCGGTCGACTTGGAAGTGACCGTCGCGATCACGTGCATGTTGCCGCTGTCCGGCGCGAGCGCGACGGCGACCGTGATGGCACGCCCTTCGAGCACTTCGAACTGGACCGACGTCACCGAGGTGTAGCCGCGCTTCACCACGCGAGCACGATAGATGCCGTCCGGGACGTCGATAAAGCGGACCTGACCGTTCTTGCCCGAGAATTCGCTCGTGATGACGGGGCCGTCGAGAAGGATGCGCGCCAACTCCACCGGCCCTTTGGTCGCGGCATCGGTCACGACAATGCGGATCTCACCCGCATCGCTCTGGGCGAACGCGGGGAGCGGCGCGACGGCCAAGGCGATAGCGGCGGCGCAGCCAAGCGCCATTAAGCGGTTCATCACGATGAGTAGTATCCGGAACTGGTTTGAGAGAGTGCTGTGATTGTGCGGAATGCCTAAGGTTGTTGGTGAGAATCGGGTGAGAGCCGGATCGTCACGGTAGTTCCGTGGGCCGGAGCGCTGTCGATCGCGATGCTGCCGCCGGCGCGCTCGACGGCGCGCTTGGCGATCGCGAGACCGAGTCCGCTGCCCACGATCTCGCCGCGCTCGTCGCCGCGGTAGAAGCGCTCGAAGGCGTGTAGGCGCGAGCTCTCAGTCATGCCCGGTCCTTCGTCGCGAATCGTGATGGTGGCGACGCCTTCGATCGCGGTACCGCGCAGATGGATGGCCGCCTCCGGCGCGTACTTGAGCGCGTTCTCGACGACGTTCCAGATCGCTTCGCCGAGCTCGCCGCGATCGCCGCGGATCTCGGTGACGCCGTCGACGCTATAGTCGATCGCACGTCCTTCGTCCAAGCGGCGCGCCGCGTCGCACTGACTGCGTAGCAACTCCGCGACGTCGATCGGTTCGTCTCGCGGCGGCGCCTCACCGTCGAGACGCGCGAGCCGCATCAGCCGATCGATAAGCACGCGCATGTGCTCTTTCTCGAGCGACATCGTGCCGAGGATCTGTCGCGCGATGGTCGGCTCTTCGAGCGCGCCGCGCCGGAGCACGTCGATATAGCCGGAAATCACGGTGAGGGGGGTTCGCAGTTCGTGCCCGGCATCCGCGACGAACTGCCTCATCCGCTCCTCGACGCGTCTGCGCTCGTCCATCGCGGCGGCGACGCCGGCGACGGCGTCGTTGTATGCCGCCGTCAGAGTGGCAACTTCATCACCACCCGCCATCACGAAGCGACGCTGGGTGAAATCGCCGGCCGCGAGCGCTTGAAGCGACTCGGTCACTTCGTTGATCGGTTGCAGAGCCTGCCGCGCGAAGAGCCGGCCGACGAACCACGAGAGCAGAATCGATGCGATCGCGATCGTCATGACGACGCGCCAATACGGCACAAGCGAGATCAAGAGCAACGGCAACGACGGCTGAAACGCGACGTAACCGCCTTCGACGGCGGTCAGCGAGAAGCGCTCCGGCGGCCCGGCCGAACCGGGCGACGCTCCGTTCCGGATGAAGATCTGGCGCCCGTCGGACGTGAGCCCGAAGGCTTCGTGGTAGACGATCTTCCCGATGGTACGTGGCCCGGGCGAAGGCGTCACGAACGGTTGGCCCGGCGGCAGACCGTTCGGCACGACCTCGACGTCAAACGCTTTGACGCGCGGCCCCGGCATCGGGACGGCGTCCTTGCCGGCAAGCACGCGATCCAAGATCCCCGGCCGCAACGTCCTGTCGCCCGCCAGGAACGTCCCTTTGCGATCGAAGACCGCGACGCTCAGCCCGATGCCCGAGATCGCCTTGACGATATCCGGCGCGGCCTTCTGCAACGAGATGCCTTGCTCGGCGTTCTGCTCGGCGAGGATGCGCGCTTCTTCGTGTTTCGCGAAGACGATGTCGCGTGAAAAACCGGCGAGTTCGTAGACCAACGCTACCGACGACGCTAGGATGACGAGGAGGACCGTGATACCGAGAAGAGTGGCATAGAGCGCAGAGAGACGCGACGCGATCGATTGGCGCACGCGTTTACTGCGAGAGTCCGTATCCGACGCCGCGAACGGTCCGAATGAACGACGGGTCGTCGCCGCGATCCAACTTGGCGCGCAGATAC
>JALYSX010000005.1 GCA_030854585.1 Vulcanimicrobiota bacterium | reverse complement strand
ACCTACGAGGGCAAACGTCTTGGCTGCGAGCGCAAATGCCCTGGATATTTCGGCCCGGTCCTCGCCGATAGGGCCGATCGCCATGACCCCGTCCAGCCGAAGGGAAGCGTGCGCTCGGATCGCCTCGGCGAGCCGCTCGGCTTGGTCCGGCAGGACGCCAAAGCGCTCGGCCGGTGAGATGTTGAGCTGGAGGAGCACGTCCAGGCGCTTGCCCAGGCCGTCGGCAGCCTTGGCCAGGGCGGCGGCGGCCTCGGGTCGGTCGACGCTCTGGACCACATCGAAGACCTGCGCGATCGCCTTGGCTTTGTTCGTCTGGAGATGCCCGATGAAGTGGGTCCGGACGGGCGGGAGTCCGGCGAACTTGGCGCTCGCCTCTTGGAGGTAGTTCTCGCCGATCTCGGAGATGCCGGCCGCGATCGCCTCGGCGACCCGCTCGATCGGCTGCTTCTTGGTGACCGCCAGCAGACGCACGTCCCGCGTACTACCGCACGCCGCGAGCTCTTCGGCGAGCTCGGCGCGCACGTGCGCGAGCCGCTCCGCGACGGTCAGCGACCTTCGAGACGCTCGCTGCGCTCGCTCCTCAGGATGACACTTCCGGTAAGGCGACCGGCACCGGAACGGGTGCGATGTCGGTGTGAACGCCTTTGCGGGCGCAGATGACGATCATGATCGCGCCGATCACGATCATCGGGAGCGCATAGAGCTGACCGCCGGTGATGACGCCGATGTGGAAGTCGGGTTGGCGGAACGCTTCGGCGATCGAGCGCGTGATGCCGTAGAGCGTGAACCACGTCCATGCGACGACGCCGTCGGCCGGCTTGCGCTTATAGAGCACGAAGATGATCGGCAGCACCGCGATGTCCATCAGCGCTTCGTAGATCTGCACCGGGTGACGCGGCGCAAAGCCCCACTGGCCGTCGGCTTTGGGGATCATGCACCACGGATGATCCGGATTGCAGACGTTGCCCCAGAGTTCGTTATTGACGAAGTTGACGATGCGCGTGAGCGCGATGCCGATCGGCAGCAGCATCACGACCTCGTCGCCGAGGACCGAAAAGCGCAGGCCCGGATGCTTCTTGATGAAGAGAACGCACGCGACGATCACGCCGACCAAGCCGCCGTGGAAGGCCATCCCACCCTGCCAGACCGCGATGATGTTGATCGGATTGTGGGTGTAGTACTTGAGCTGACCCGCCTCCCAGTGGCTGACGATGTCGTTGAAGACGAAGAACAAGCGACCGCCGACCAGCACGCCGATCAACGCATAGAACAAGAAGTCTTGGATCTGATCGCTCGTCAGCCCCAGGCGCAACCGCCCGGCCGGGCGGGCCATCCAAAGGCCGACCGCCACGAACCCGATCAGGTACGAAATGCCGTACCAGTGGATGCCGAAGCTCCCGAGGTGAATCGCGACCGGGTCGACATTAGTCGGATAGGTGAACCAGTGCTGCATCGCCGTCCTTAAAGAGCCGTTTTGCCAGGCCTGGGAAGCGGTTTTCCATAATCAAACGCGGTGGATACCACGCATACTACGGTCTGGATCGCGTTCCTCGCGGGCCTCGTTTCATTCGTGTCTCCGTGCGTCCTTCCGCTCGTTCCGGCCTATCTCTCGTTTCTGACGGGTTCGAGCCTGGAGGAGCTCCAGGCCAATGCGACCGCGTCCATGCGTGCGCGGGCGGTCTCTCACGCGCTCGCCTTCATCGCCGGCTTCAGCGCGGTCTTCATCGTCCTCGGCCTGACCGCGAGCGCCCTCGGCGCGGTACTCCATCAGAACCAGATCCTCATCGCACAGGTCGGCGGGTGCGTCGTGATCGTGCTCGGGTTGCAGATGATGGGCATGCTGCGCATCCCGTTCTTGATGATGGACACGCGCGTCCACGCCCAGCACGCCAAACAGAACTATTGGACGTCGGCGATTGTCGGCGTGGCATTCGCGGCCGGCTGGTCGCCGTGCATCGGTCCGATCCTCTCCGGCATCTTGCTGCTCGCATCGCAACAGCACACCGGTCAGGCCGCGCTCTTGCTCGCGTTCTATTCGCTCGGCCTCGCGGTCCCGTTCTTCCTAACGGCGCTCGCGATCGGCGCGGTGTTGCCGGTGCTCAATCGCATCAAGCGGTTCTTGCCGGCGATCGAGTTCGTCTCCGGCCTGTTCTTGGTCATCGTCGGGCTCGTGCTCGTGACGCACTCGTTCTCACTCGTAGCTGGGTGGTTCACCCAGTTTCTCCCACCGTGGTTCACA
>JALYSX010000399.1 GCA_030854585.1 Vulcanimicrobiota bacterium | reverse complement strand
CGTAGCCTTCGGCAAGTCGTTGCGAAAGCGTCTCGGAAGGCGACCAAAGCGCCTTGACAACTGTCAAGTCCGGCCGTACGGTGCTCCTATGACGGCCTTTAGCGAGACCTTGAACGGGTCGATGGATCGGGCGGGCATCTCGGCGGCGGAGCTGGCGGCCAAGACCGGGCTGACCGAGTCGGCCATCTCTCTGCTCCGGGCAGGCCGGCGGGAGCCGTCGTTCCGGAGCTTGCAGCGGCTTCAGAGCGTCTTTCCGGATCTCGCCCAGCCCGGCATCCCGGCCTCGCCGATCGACTCGATCGAAGAGGCGATCGCCGACATCCGCGCGGGCAAGATGGTGGTCGTGCTCGACGACGAGGATCGCGAGAACGAAGGCGACTTGATCATGGCCGCGCAGATGGTGACGGCCGACGCGATCAACTTCATGCGCCGCGAAGCCGGCGGCTTGATCTGCGTGCCGATGACCGATAGCCGCCTCGAAGAGCTGCATCTCCGCCAGATGGTCACCGACAACACGGCTGCGCACGAGACCGCTTTCACGATCTCGGTCGAAGCGCGCGGCTTGACGACCACCGGTATCTCCGCGCAAGATCGCGCCGCGACCACGCTGCGCCTGATCGACCCGACCGCGACCGCCGCCGACTTCTTGCGCCCCGGTCACACCTTTCCGCTGCGCGCACGCGACGGCGGGGTGCTGGTGCGCGCCGGTCAGACCGAAGCCGCGATCGACCTCGCGCGCCTTGCGGGACTCTATCCGGCCGGCGTGATCTGCGAGATCATGGCCGAGGACGGCACCATGGAGCGTCTCGACGGCTTGCGCGCGTTCTGCGACAAGCACAATCTCAAGCTGATCACGGTCAAGGACCTGATCGCCTATCGCATGCAGAACGAGAAGCTTGTCAAGCGCGTCGCGCAGTTCAACCTGCCGACCACGATGGGCGACTGGACCGGCATCGCCTACGAGACCCTCATCGATGACAACACCCACGTGGCGCTCGTGATGGGCGATATCTCCGATGGCAAGGACGTGATCGTGCGCGTGCACTCGGAGTGCCTTACCGGCGACGCGCTCCACTCGATCCGGTGCGACTGCGCGGCCCAACGCGACGGAGCGATGAAGATCATCCAACGCGAAGGCCGCGGCGTGCTGCTCTATCTCCGCCAGGAAGGCCGCGGCATCGGTCTGGCCAACAAGCTGCGCGCCTACGAACTGCAGGACCGCGGGGCGGATACGGTCGAGGCGAACGTCGCGCTCGGCTTGCCGATCGACAAGCGCGACTACGGCATCGGCTCGCAGATCCTGGTCGACCTCGGCATCAAAGAGATGCGCATCATCACCAATAATCCGCGCAAGATCTTCGGGCTCGAGGGCTATGGGTTGAAGATCGTCGGACGCGTCCCGATGCAGACCACGCCGACCGCCCACAACAAGCAGTATCTCGCGACCAAGCGCGAGAAACTGGGCCACATGTTGACCGACGAAGTCCCCGCTTCGTGAAGCACGAGAAAACCGCCGCCGCGCTGCCGGATTGCCGGGGCAAACGCTTCGCGATCGTGACCGCCCGCTTCTATCGCGAACTGACCGACAACTTGGTCGACGGCGCACGCCGAGCATTGCGCGAGTGCGGTGTGGCCGACGAGAGCGTGGATGCGTTCGACGTGCCGGGCTGCTTCGAACTGCCGCTGGCCGCGTTCAACCTGATCGAGCGCGAGCAGTAC
The DNA here is from genome assembly GCA_030854585.1 of Vulcanimicrobiota bacterium. Taxonomy (GTDB): domain Bacteria; phylum Vulcanimicrobiota; class Vulcanimicrobiia; order Vulcanimicrobiales; family Vulcanimicrobiaceae; genus JALYSX01. Next base: position 2,976 of record JALYSX010000399.1, on the reverse strand, counting down.
GACGGGATCGTGGCGCTCGGCGTGGTGATCCGCGGCGATACGCCGCACTTCGACTTCGTCGCGGGACAGTGCGCGCGCGGCATCATGGACGTGCAACTCGCGACCGGAACGCCGATCGGTTTCGGGGTGCTGACCACCGAGAACTTCGAGCAGGCCGAGGAGCGCGCGGACCCGGCGCGCGGCGACAAAGGCTACGAGGCGGCGATCGCGGCCGCCACTCTCGCCTCCCTGTGATCCTGCTGCCGGGCGCACGCCGCGTCCCCGCCAAGGAGGCTCTGGCCGTCCACTCGGTCGTGATCGAAGGCGACGACTTCTGCGTCGAACGGTAGGCGGTCCCTCGACTACGGTGCTTCGCACCTACGCTCGGCATGACTAGGCGGGGGTGGCTCGAAGCAAGGGACGTGCCCACTTTTGACGTGACGCCGGTCGCCTGGGACGGCGATGCGGTGCTCTATCTCGACCAACGCGCGCTCCCGCACGAGGTGCGGCACGAGCGCGCTCGTTCGGTCGACGATATCGAAGCCGCGATCGTCACGCTCGCCGTGCGCGGAGCTCCGTGCATCGGCATCTTCGGCGCCTACGGCGTCGCGTTGTTGCGCACGACCACGTCCGACGAAGCCGCCTTCCGCGCCGCTGCGCTACGCGTGCGCGACGCGCGCCCGACCGCCGTGAACCTGGCGTGGGCCGTCGATCGCGTGCTCGGTAGCGAAGATATGCTCGCCGAAGCGCAAGCGATCCACCGCGAACAGATCGCGATGGACGCCGCCATCGCCGAAGCCGGTCTCGACTTGATCCCGAAGAACGCGCGCATCCTGACGCATTGCAACACCGGCCCGATCGCGACCGGCGCCGGCGGTACCGCGCTCGGCGTCGTGATCGCCGCGCATCGCGCGGGCAAACATCCGCATCTGTTCGCCGACGAGACGCGTCCGCTGCTCCAAGGCGCACGCTTGACGACGTTCGAAGCGCTCCAGGCGGGCGTGCCGGTGACGCTCCAGCCCGACGGCGCCGCTGCGATCGCGATGCAGCGTAAAAAGATCGACCTGGTGATCGTCGGCGCCGACCGGATCGCGCGCAACGGCGACACCGCGAACAAGATCGGCACCTACGGCCTTGCGATCCTGGCCGCGCATCACAAGATCCCGTTCTACGTCGCGGCGCCACGTTCGACGTTCGACTTCAGCATCGAGAGCGGCGAAGAGATCCCGATCGAAGAGCGCAAAGCCGATGAAGTCGCCGGCTTCGGCGGAGTCCGCACGGCGCCCGAAGGAATCCAAGTCTACAACCCCGCCTTCGACGTGACGCCGGGCCGGCTCGTGACCGCGTTCATCACCGAATACGGCGTGGTCCGCCCGCCCTACGCCGACGAAGTTCCCGCTCTCGAACATCGCCCCAACATCTCGGTCCTGATGCGGTGAAGTTCTACGATTTCGTCGACAAGGTGCCGGCGATACCGAAGCTCGTGATCGTCGAGGGGGAAGAGCGCGTTCTGGCGGATCGCGCGCTCGACCTGTTGCTCGAACGGCTCTTGCCACCGGACGTGCGCGACCTCAACCTCGACAAGATCCCGGCGATCGAGTTCTCGGACGCGGCGCGCTTGCGCGAATCGATCCAGGCGATGCCGTTCCTGGCCGACCGTCGCGTCGTCATCCTGACCGACGCGCAGACCTTGAAGACGCAACCGCGCCGAGATCTGCTCGCGGCCGCGCAGGCCGTGCCGGACGGTAACACGCTGATCATCACGGATCTGCTCTCGCCGCGCTCCAAGCGCCCGGAACCGCTCGGCCCGCAGGTCGGTCGCGCGGCGCTGCGTATCGACACGTCGGCGGGGGCAGATGCGCGCGAGCGCTTCGTGCGCGAGACGCTCGGCGCACTCGGCGCAAGCGCCGATGCGCGCACCATGGGCGCGCTTGCGGGAAGCGAGGCCGACCTTGCGGCCGTGCGCAACGATCTCGAGAAGCTCGCGTTGTTCGGGAAGAAGATCACGTTCGAGGATCTCGAGCAAGAGAGCCTGTCCATCGAGGATCCCAAGGCGTACAAGTACGCGAGCTTCATCGTCGAGGGGCGCGTCGCCGAAGGCTTGGCGATCGCGCACGAGTTGTTCGCCAACGAGCCGCGCGGGGCGGCCATGCCGCTGTTGATGGCGCTCGCGACCGAGTTCGGGTTCATCTGGGAGCTTTGCCGCCCGGGCGGCGAGTTGCCGGCGCGTGCGAAGTGGCGGGAGCGCGTTCTCCGCCTGCTCGCGGCGCGGATCGGCCAAGCTCGCGCGCAGCGCGCCTACGAACGTGCCGTCGGCGGCTGCGAGGCGATCGTCACCGGCCAGGTCGGCAGCGACCCCGACGACCACCGCACCCTGGTCGAACGGATCAGCGCGGAACTGGCCCTGGCCGCCAGGCGCTAGTCTTGACTTGTACGGGAAAAATCGCCGTCGAGCATGATCGCGCGACATTTTAATGTGGCGTGGCGAGTCTCGATCGGTATCTTCGCGAATTTGCAGCACAGGCGATACGGAAGCGCTTGAGCGCGGTCGTAGTCGATGCGATCGACGAGGGGGCTGCGAGCTCTACGAAAAGTTTGGATTCATCCGGTTGGAGGCGACATCGCGCCTCGTGATAGCGACGGAGACGGTCTTCGAGAGCTTCCCGACTCGCTAGACGCAGGCGGAACGTTTGCGCGCGAGCAAGCGTTAGCGGGTACATGGTAGCAGCAGCCCAGGTCTTTACGGCCGCAACCGCAGCGTGGCACGCACGCGCGGTCCCCGCCTACGTGCAGTTCACCTTGCCGTGCGCGGATACGGCGCTTGCGGTGCATTGCGATCCGGGCGACGGCGCGCGCTTCACGGTTCGCATGACCGACGGGCGCACGTATGCCGAGACGGTGCCGAAGGACGGCACCACCACCGTCAAGCCGATCATGAACGGCGGATTGATCTTCGGGCCGGGCGGAACGCCGCTCGGTTTCTTCCGGCAGATCGGC
>JALYSX010000392.1 GCA_030854585.1 Vulcanimicrobiota bacterium | reverse complement strand
CCTTCGATCATGATCTCGCGCAGCAGCAGCTCTTGGCCCGCGCGCTCGCGGATCTTGGTCGCGAGCGGGATCCACACCAAGTTCGCCAGCGCGATCCCGAAGAACGTCGCGACGAACGCCTGCGCGGTCGCCACGCCGAGCTGGCCCGCGATGTTGCCGTTGCCCGACAGCGAGCCGAGCGCCTTGAGCATCGCGATGAGCCCGAGCACGGTGCCGATGATGCCCAGCGTCGGCGAGAAACCGCCCATCGTCATGAAGACGCCTTCCGCCTTCGCGTTGCGCTCTTGGACGAACGCGACCTCGGTCTCGAGGATCTTGCGAATGATGTCGGTGTCGCGGCCGTCGATGACGAGCTGGATGCCCTTGCGCATGAACTCGTCCTCGAGCGCCGCCGCCTCGTTCTCGAGCGCGAGCAGACCTTCGCGGCGCGCCTTCTCAGCGAACGAGACCAGCGTCGCGATGACCTCGCGCTCGTGGTACACGGGCTCGACGAACGCGGTCCGCAGCCCGAGCGTCAGGCCGTTCCAGAACGTTCGCAACGGGAACGACACCATGGTCGCGCCGATCGTGCCGGCAAAGACCAGAATGAACGCTTCGTAGCGCGCGAAGATGATGCGGGCGTCGACGTTCCCGATCCAAGCCGACAGCGCGAGGGCTGCCACGGCGATCACGAGCCCGAGTATCGTCGCGAAATCCAAGATAGGCCCTTTCGAACGGGGGACCGGAGACGGGAGGGTTCTCAGGAGACTATCGGCGTCGGGACGTCCGCTCTTGAGACCGATCCGCGAGTCCGGCGCCCCGTGCGGGCGGCCTAAGGGGTCCCGGGCGGCTCGGCCGGGCCGTGGATCCGGCGCTTGAACTCGATGATCTTCTCGCGGACCTCGTCCATCGAGTCGCGCACGAGCAGCTTGTTGCCCGAGGTCAGGGTAACCACGGTGTCCGGGGTAGCCTCGAGCGACTCGATCAGGTCGGGGTTGACCATGACGGGCTCGTTGTTGAGGCGACGCAAGGCGATCATCGCCCCTAGTCTACGGCAAACGAAGCGGCCGGGGAACGAAAAAGGGGACCACGTCCGTGCGGTCCCCCATTTCCGTCCCCCGCGCCCTCCGTGGCGCGATACGTCTCTTACCGGATGAGCGCGATGACGGTCTGCATGTCCTCAGACGCCGTCGTGATGCTCTTCGAGTTCGCCTGATAGGCGTTCTGCGCCGAGATCATCTTGGTGAACTCGTCGGCGATCGACACGTTCGACTGCTCGAGCGAACCCGACACGATCGAGCCGAAGCGCCCGACCGACGCCGTCCCGACCTGCGCGAGGCCGGAGTTCGACGTCTCGGCGAAGTCCGAGCCGCCTACGCGCCGCAGACCGCCCTCGTTCTGGAACGTCGCGACCGCGACGCGCCCGAGCGTGGTGGTTTGGCCGTTGGTGAACGCGCCGTTGATCGTGCCGTCCTGACCGATCGTCAGGTTCGACAGGATCCCGGCCGTGAAGCCGTTCTGGGCGACGACGTTCGCGGTCGCCGTGCCGGCGAGCGAGGTGGAGTTCTGGCTGCCGAAATCGAGCCCGATCGGCCCGGTCTGCGGCGCCGGACCGCCGGCGGTCGGTGCAACCGACGCGTTCGTGTTGCCGGCGCCCCACGAGCGGATGTTGAGCTGGTTGCCGTTCGCGAGCGACGCCGCCGCGTTGTTGGTGTGCACGTTCGCGCCGGTGATGTTCTGGCCACCCACGACACCTTCGATCGACGACGTGTTGATGTACTGGCCGTTCTGATCGAAGTACACGAAGCCGAGCGTGCCGGCCGAAACCGGCGCCGCCGTCGTGACGGCGGGCGTCACCACGTTGCCGGCCGCGATCGAACCCGGCGTCTGAATCGCGTCGAACGCGGTACCGTCCGCAAACGAGACCGACACCTTCCAGCGGGCAGCCGCATTGTGCAGCGCTCCGCTCGAGTCCGCGACTTGACCGGGGAGCCCGTTCACCGCCGGCGGGCCGGCGGCCGCACCGGTCGCGTCCGGCGTGTAGGTGATCTGCGCGAGATGGGCGTTGCCGAGCGAGTCGTAGATCGTCGTCGACATCGTGTACGGCTGGCCGGTTCCCGGCGTGCCGTTCTGCACGCCCTGCGCTTCTTTGATCCACTGCGTCTGATCGACGTTGCCGCCGAGCGAGACGTCGAAGACCTGATCGCCGGTCTTGCCGAACTTCAGCTTCGCGTTGAGGCCCGTGCCGACGGCTTGCGACGCCAGCCCAAGCGGGATCGTCACGTCGCCCGGCGCGCCGGTCTGGTTGACGTTGCCGGCCTTGTCGGCCATGTAACCCTGCACCGCCATGCCGCTGGACTGGTCGTAGAGCATGCCGTTGGAGTTCAGCGAGAAGTCGCCGTTGCGCGTGTACACCGGCGAACCGTTGGCGTTGGGCTTGCGCAGGATGAAGAAGCCGTCGCCGTTCATGGCGAGGTTCGTGTTGACGCCCGTCGTGCGCAGGCCGCCCTGCGCGTAGTTCGTGTCGATCGAGCCGATCTGCACGCCCAGGCCCGCGTCCTTGCCGTTGATGCCGCCGCTGGTCTGCGTCGGCGCGCTGGCGAAGCTCTGCGCCTGGTAGATGAGATCCTGGAAGTTGACGTCCTGGCCTTTGAAGCCGGTCGTACCAACGTTGGCGATGTTGTTCGCGATGACGTCGATCTGGCTCTGATACGATTCCAGGCCAGTGACGCCGATGAACAACGAGTCGAAAGCCATCTAGGAGACCTTTCGTGTCATCGAATCGCGAGACTTCATTCAGTCCGTCTCGCGCGAGAGCTCCACGAGTGGTCCGCTCTCTTGGTGATCAAGTGGTGTTTCGGCAGTTCCGCTTATCGCGTTAATCGATTATTGCGGCACTGTCGATGTTGGTGAAGACGTTCTCTTTCATGCTGCTTTGGTCGACGGCGGTGATGACGGTGCGATTCGTGATCGACACCACCATTGCGACGTCGCGCATCATGAAGAGCGACTGCTTGGAGCCTTTGGCCGCCGCTTTGTCGGCCATCGCGTTCATTTTCGCGACGTCGTCTTGCGAGAGGCGGATGTTTCGCGAATCCAAACGCTGCTGCGCGTGCGCCGAGAACTTGAGCGTCGGCTGGGTAGCCGGCGCTTGGGCGGTCGACGGCGGCTGCGCCGTGCGCAGCACTTCGCGAAACGATCCGGTGCCCGTCGGCGGGATCTGAACCGGAACGCCGTGCGGACGAACCGCGGGGGTGATCGCCGGGGGTATCTGCACCCCGCTGATCTTCGGATCGTCCATGTCG
>JALYSX010000346.1 GCA_030854585.1 Vulcanimicrobiota bacterium | reverse complement strand
ACTCGCGCGCGATCAGATCGACGACGCGCCCCTTGCCTTCGTCGCCCCATTGAATGCCCACGCAGACGTCGATGGGCCGGCACGGTTCAGGCGCCGTATGCCAAAGGCTCACCTATGTCATCCTGAGGCTCTCGAAGGATCAGTCGCCGCGGAAGCCCAGGTCGGTCGTCGATCCCACCGGCAGGGCGGGGACACCTTCGAACGCGGTCATGACGTACTCGCTGAACAGCGCGTTCGGCCAGCCGAAGTCGGCTCGCGTGAACTTCGTCGGATCGTCCGGATTGAACGATTCGTGCAGCAGGTGATCGCCGGGATCCGACGCGAGGAGCTGCGAGAGGACGTCCTTGCGCTCGGCGTCGCTCGTGGCGGTAAATCCTTGCATCAGCATCGCAATCGGCCAGACGAAATTGTCGGTGGTGTGCTGCGATCCGATACCGCGTGCGTACTTGCCGACGTAGTACGTCACGTTATCCTTCGACAGCAAGAACTTTCGGGTGTTGCGATAGATGAACGACGAGGACTTCGTATAGCCGATGTACGGCGCGGACAGCAGCGACGGCACGTTTGCGTCGTCGATCAAGACCTTGTTGCCGAAACCGTCGACTTCGTACGCGTAGACGTAACCGTAGTTCGGCAAGAACTCGATGCCGTAGTTCTGGATTCCGGCTTGGACCTGGTCGCGCAGCGTTTTAGCCCGCTGCGCCTTGATGATGTTGTGGTAGACGTCGCGCTCGATCTCCTCGAGATCGCCAAGCGCCACGACCGCCATCATCTCGGATGGGATCAGATAGTTCAGCGAACACGCGTCGTCCGATGGCCGGAAACCGGTCCAAATCATCCCGGTGTATGCGACCGGCTTCCCTTTGCCGTCGACCATCTCTTTGTGCGTGTATTTCGAGTTGCGCGTGTGGTCTTGCTCGCGCTCCATGGTGGCAAGCGCGCTATCGAATCCGAGCGAGAGATCGCCGGTGAAGACCGACGTGTCGCCGGTCTGCTTCCAATACGTCCACGCCAGCGTGATGGGGTAGGCGAGCGAGTCCAGCTCGAACTTCCGCTCCCAGACGCGATAATCGAGCGTAAACGCGTTCGCGTACGGATCGACTTGCAGGTACTTGCCCATGCGCGCGATCGCGCCGCGGAGCAGCCCCGCGACCTGCGGATCCGTTTTCGCGAAGAAGAGGTATGGGCGAACCTGGACGCTCGCGTCGCGCAACCACTCGGCGGGGATGTCGCCCGTCTTGACGTAGGCAGTGCCGTCCGAGGCGATCGTGACCTGTTTGTTGGTGTTGAGCAGCGCCGCCCTGTACATCGACTGGAGCTTGGGGTCCCCCACGGTATAGCCAGCGGCCGCCTTGGAGATGGCGTCGAGCTCGATCGCCGGCGCGGGCCGAGGAACGAGCAACGCGAGAGCCGCGAGCGTGCATACGAGCCCGCGGGCGATGATGATCGGGAGTCGCATTCCTTGACGCTGACCTTACCATGCCGCCGTAGCTCATTCCTCGGCGACGACGGTCCATTCGCTCAGGCTTGACGCTGCCGCGACGAGTCCGAAGGAGTTAAGGAGCAAGCTGAGCCCTGATCGCCATAGGACTGAATCCCGTCCGACGGTTCACTCGAAGAAAGACGCGCGCTGGAGCTTCGAACGGAACCCGGGGAATCATCGGAATGTTGTGCTTGCGACGGGAGCACCAGCCACGACCATTCGCGCCGACGTCGCGCACTGTCTGATACCCTAGCAGCGAAGGTTCGCGATCGTTCACGATGTGAGACGTGGGAGAACCCTGGGCGAAAGAATTTCGCTCCAGGGTTCCCTCGTTAGGCTCTGTTGACTCTCATGAGGCGCACGCGGTGCCCGTAGTACCGGTCTGCTGGTCTTGCGGGAGCGACCCGTCAGACGCCGGCTGATCGTTGTTAGAAACGGTCAGAGAAATACTCGTAGCGTTAAATGGATCGTAACCAACGGTACTGGTGTCAAAGGTGATATCGGTAGAGGTCGTGTCGAACGAACCGAAGATACTTTCGCCGAAACCGTCCGGGCGCCAGAGGACGATCTGATAGTGGACGTGCGCGGAGGCATAGTTATTGTGGCGCTTCAGGAATTGGTGTGGGCGGGGCACAGATCTAAACCACCGCAATGAAAGAGGATTGCGCGCATGAAGCGAGCTTCGTTGCGGAAGCCGCGTGCCTGATACTTGAACCATTGGATCTTGCTGTTCACAGATTCGCTCGCGGCGTTGGTGATTGGAATCCGTAAATACGTCAGGATGTTCTCAATGTGACGAGCAATCAACCGCGCGACGTCCTTCATGTGCCGGAATCTCGAGCGAATCGCCCATCCGTACCAGTCAGCAAAGAAGCGTCTGGCGGCACCGACATACGAATAGTCCCAGAGGTGAGCGAAGGCCTCTTTGATGGCCCAGGCGCGACCGAGACGCTCGTGGTCCTTGCGAAGCTTCGCAAACTCAATGCGCTCGGAATGGCTCATGTTTGCTGGACGCCGCAGCCATTGGTATCTCGTCTTCTTCAGTGTTGGATCGCGGCGACCGGCTACGCGCCGTTCGAGATCGACGGCGTGCGTGAGGTACTTCACGATGTGGAACTTGTCGAAGACGATCTTCTCCTCGGCATCGGGCAAGAACGCCATCGTCGACTCGATGTAGGCTACCCACATGTCCATGGCCACGCCTTCGACCCCGGCGAGCTGCTTGGGCGAAAGGCTCTTCCAAAAG
>JALYSX010000314.1 GCA_030854585.1 Vulcanimicrobiota bacterium | reverse complement strand
GGCCTAGCCCGTCGGAAAGCCGGCCCAGGAGCCGGAGCCAGAACGAGGTCCGGCGCCCCGGGTCGCTATCGAACGCGATCGTGCCCTTCATCAGGCCGACCAGCTGCTTGCAGAGATAGAGGCCGAGGCCGGTCGAGCCATCGTCGTGGGCGAGGCACCCGAAGCGTGAAGATCTTATCCCGGTCGACCGGCTCGATCCCCGGACCCGCATTATTGACCTTGAAGCAGACCCGGTCGCCGTAGGGCCTGATCTCGACCGTCACGGCCAAGCCGATCGTTACGCTATTTGATCGTAAGCGGGCGGTAGCGGATGCGATGCGGTCTCGCCGCTTCCTCGCCGAGACGCTTCACCTTGTCGGCTTCGTACTCGTGATAGTTGCCTTCGAAGAAGTGCACGTTCGAGTCGCCTTCAAAGGCTAGGATGTGGGTCGCGATGCGGTCTAGGAACCAGCGGTCGTGCGAGACCACCATCACCGTGCCGGCGAACTCGCCGAGCGCGTCTTCGAGGGCCCGCAACGTCTCGACGTCGAGGTCGTTGGAGGGTTCGTCGAGGAGTAGCACATTCGCGCCGCTCATCAACGTCTTCGCGAGATGCAGGCGACCGCGTTCGCCACCGGAGAGCGTGGCGACCAGCTTCTGCTGATCGCCGCCCTTGAAGTTGAAGCGTCCGAGATAGGCGCGCGACGGCATCTCGAAACGTCCGACCAGCAACAGGTCGCGCCCACCGCTGACGTCGTCGAAGACGGTCTTGGTGCCGTCCAGCGATTCGCGGCTCTGATCGACGACCGCCATCTGGACGCTCTGGCCGATCCGGATCGCGCCCGAGTCCGGCTGCTCTTTGCCTGCGATCATGCGGAAGAGCGTCGACTTACCGGCGCCGTTGGGGCCGATGATGCCGACGATCGCGCCCGGCGGGACCTTGAACGATACGTCATCCATCAGCATGCGATCGCCATAGGCTTTCCCGACGCCTTCGAAATCGATGACGTTGTCGCCGAGCCGGTCCGCGACCGGGATGAAGATCTCGTTCGTCTCGTTGGTCTTCTGATATTCGTACGAGTTGAGTTCTTCGAAGCGCGCCATACGGCTCTTGCTCTTGCTCTGGCGTCCCTTGGCGTTCTGACGGACCCACTCGAGTTCGCGTTTGAGCGCGCGCTGACGCGCCGACTCGGCGGCCTCTTCGGAGGCGAGCCGTTCTTGCTTCTGCTCGAGCCAGGACGAGTAGTTGCCCTTCCACGGAATACCGCGGCCGCGATCGAGTTCGAGGATCCACTCGGCCGAGTTGTCCAGGAAGTAGCGATCGTGGGTGACGGCGACGACGGTGCCGGGGAAGCGCATCAGGAACTGTTCGAGCCACTCGACGCTCTCCGCGTCAAGATGGTTGGTCGGTTCGTCGAGCAAGAGCATGTCGGGTTTGGAGAGCAGCAGCCGGCAGAGCGCGACGCGGCGCTTCTCGCCGCCCGAGAGCGGAGCGATCTTGGCATCCCACGGCGGCAAGCGCAACGCGTCGGCCGCGATCTCGAGCTGCTGGTCGACGTCGTTACCGCCCTGCGCGAAGATGATCGCTTCGAGCTTCGCTTGCTCCGCAGCGAGTGCATCGAAGTCGGCGGCCTCGTCGCCGTAGGCGGCGTAGACTTCGTCCAGGCGCTTCTGCGCGGCGTTGACTTCGCCGAGCGCTTCGGCGACGGTCTCGCGAACGGTCTTGTCGGGATCGAGCTTGGGCTCTTGCTCGAGGAAGCCGATCGAGATGCCCGGCATGGCCTGCGCCTCGCCGTCGAACTCGGTATCGACCCCCGCCATGATGCGGAGCAGGCTCGATTTACCCGAGCCGTTCGTTCCGAGAATCCCGATCTTGGCGCCGGGGAAAAAGCTCAGCGAGATATCTTTGAGGATCTGGCGCTTGGGCGGCACCATCTTGCTGAGACGGTGCATCTGGTAGACGTACTGCATGAAATCCTATTGAAAGAGAAGAGCGTTGATTTTCGCGAGGACGCGCTCCAAGGTCAGCGCGTCGATGGACCCGATGATCGGCGCCTTGCGTGCTCTCCGATCGATCGAACGTATTTGATCGATCAGGATGGCGCCCTCAATGCCCCGGAAGGTCGAGGCAACTTCGAACGCTCGCCCCTTGCGATGTTTGGTCATGGGGCAAAGAACGAGCAGCTTTGAGAGAGCGTTAAATCCCGTGCTGGATATAACCACGCATGGCCGGGGCTCTCCCCCTTGCTCGGCACCGAAACCCGGCCGCAAATCGACCAGCACGACGTCGCCGCGTGCGGGTGCCTTCACCACTTCTCGTCCTCAAGGATCTCCTCGCCGACATTGGGTCCCCAATCCACGACCTCGGGGGGCGTCTCGCCACGCATTTGCTCGAGCAAGTCGTCGAGTAGGTACGAGACCTTGGGTTGCGCCGGACGCAAGACATACCCGTCGCCGCTCGCAGTCAGGGTGACGCTCGAGCCCTCGTGGAGGCGGAGCTCATCCGTTACCGCCTTTGGGATCCGAATCCCGAGGCTGTTGCCCCATTTCGACACCGTGACATCCATAATATACATTGTATATCATGCGCGGTCTCGCCGCAAGGCTCGTTCCGTAGTCTTGCGGACTCGCCCGAGTACTCGGCACAGCTACGTTCGTCGCATGGAAACGCTCACTGCGATCATCATCAATCTCATCCTGTTCGAACGACAACATCGAGCACCACCGGCGCGCGCGGAGGGCTTTGAAGGAAGCGTCGAGCGGCGACGAACGGCTAAGAAAGAAGCGACGCCCATTTCGAGGGAGATGCGGCGTATTTCAAGTTCGGAAATGGTTGACGAGGGAACGTCAAGCCGGTAGGTAACGTCGGAGATATGCCTCTTCCTCGTCACCTCGCGCTCATCGTCGGTGTAGCGTGCGTTTTGGCCGCATGCGCCGGTGGCTCGAACGGCGGCTCGCGCGTCGGACCGCCGACCTTGCCGAGCGTATCCGCACCGGCATTTCGCCACATCGTGATCGTGATCCAAGAGAACCGCTCGTTCGACAACATGTTCGCAGGAGCGGTGGCCGACCGATTGCTCAAGCCTACAGTCGACACCGTCACGACGGGGTACAACTCGATCTGTGGCAACTCGACGAACGTCACGACATGTACGCCCGTTCCGCTGACCGAGCGAGGGTTCGGGGACGGTAACGATCCCGACCACAACAACGATGCCCTGGTGGGAGAGTGCAACGCACCCTCCCCCTCACCGCCGCCGGTGACGGGCACTTCGCCGTGTATGATGAACGGCTTCGATCACGAGCCGGTCAACAACCAGTCGTATCCGGCGGCGTACAACACGACCGTCTATGCCTATCTCACGCCTTCCGAGATCGCCCCGTATGTGTCGCTGGCCAATACGTATGCAGTTGCGGACGAACTTTTTTCGGGTGGACTCTCGCCGTCGTTTCCGGGTCACCAATATCTGATCTCCGGACTCGGTTCGCGCAACAATCCGCCAAGCTCGCCGTGGGGATGTTCGGAACCGGCTACCGACAAGGTCGAGCTCTATCTCGGCGTCGCTCCGATCTTCCCTTGCTTCACGTTCCCGACGCTTGCGACCAGACTGGATGCCGCAAGCGTGTCCTGGAAGTACTACACCGCCGAGACGCCCGCCGATGGCTGGGACGGTTTGGTCGACGCCTATCGCGCGAGCAGCGCGGTCTACAATTCTTCGGAGTACGCCGCCAAAGTGGTGCCGCGTGCGCAGTTCTTTACCGATGCCGTCACCGCCTCGCCGAGCGGTTCCGTCTGCACGCTCCCCGGCGTGTCATGGATCACGCCGAACGGGAACGCCTCGGACCACGCGGACGTTGCAAACAATGCCGACGGTCCCTACTGGGTCGCGCAGATCTACGAGACGATCGCGCAGAGTCCGTGCTACGCGGATACGGCGGTGCTGGTGGTCTGGGACGATTCGGGAGGCTGGTTCGACCACGTTCCGCCACCGTTCGTCACCAACACCCCTCCGCCGGGATACTTCGGCTATCGCGATCAGATCGTCGGCATGCGGGTGCCGTTGCTCTTCCTCGCGCCGAACGCCGTGAAGGGCGCCTCGCATACGCCCCGCGACCTCGGCGCGATCGTCGGATTCATCGAACACAACTTCAATCTCGCACAGATCGGCGGCGAGGACATCGACTTCGAAAGCGACCGGCTCGCCGACATGTGGCAGCCGAACCCTAGCGCGACGATCACGCCGATTCCCGAGTCGCAGATATTCCTGACGAAGCGCAAACCCTACAGCGTCAAGTGGTTCCTCTCGCAACCGTCCGCACCCGCCGACGACCAATGACGCGTCATGTCCACGACTGGAGCCACTGACGTAGGTGGATCGCCCACATCGGCGTGACGATGCCGGCGAGGATCGGATAGAAGAACACGAATGCGGCCGCTACCAAAACCACGTAGGCGATCGCCGGAACTTTCCAGCCGCGCTTCCAAGCCTGTTGTAGCGCGATCGCGTTGCAGAGGCAGATCAGCGCGACATCCACGTAGAAGTGGTAGTTCCAGGCGATGCGCGGCGTCGCGATCCACGGCAACCACTGCGCGAGATACGCGATCACGACCAGCGCATAGCCTTTGTTCCGTTCTCGCCAGGCGAGCCACCCGACGAGCGGGACCGCGAAGATGCCGAACCACAAGATGATCGGGTTTGGCAGCGAGTAGATGTACCCGGCCGTCACGTGGTCCCCGCTGCCGCCGTACTTGGCGTAGTACATGACCGGGCGGATGTCGAGCGGCCACTGCCACCAGACGGATTGGTACGGATGGGTCGCGACCAGATGATCGTGATATTCGAACGCGCCGTACTGCATGTCGACGACGTCGGTGACGCTGTAGGCACGGGGCGCGCTCTGCGGAAGATCTTTGAGCCCGATGAAGTGCGGGATGTAGGCGAGCGCGTAGATCGAACCGAGGGCGAAGAGCACGGCGCAGAAGATCACGTCGAGCCGGAAACCGAATGGCGTTCCCCATGCGTATGGGACGCGCGCGCGGTCGAGATACTCTTCGCGGAACGCGCGAAAGACCGGTTGCAAGGTGGCGAGCGCGAGCACCGCTACAGCGACGCCGTAGAC
>JALYSX010000310.1 GCA_030854585.1 Vulcanimicrobiota bacterium | reverse complement strand
GGCCAGAGATTCTGGAACGCTCGCGCCGGTGCCATGACATTCGCACCGACGTTGATTGTCACCGACGAGAGGATCACGATGAGGCCGCCGATCACCACCACCACCGGCGGGAACTTCGCGATCAAGTCGACCGGATTCCAGAGCGCGGTCCCATACAATTGGACGGTTGCGCTCGTGACGGCGATGCCGACGAACGAGAACGCGGCCATCGCAAGTGGCATCGACCAGATCTGGCCGAGCACTTGTCCGCGCTGCGACTTCGCGTAGCGCGTGTAATCTGGGATATTGAGCGCCATCGTCGCCCAGAACGCGACCACGCTGATGACTGAAGCGTAGAAGTTCACCCAGAACAGGCCGCCATGAATCTTGGCGGGCGCCGCGAGCATCGGGCCGAAGCCACCCGCGCTGTCGACGGCCCAGATCAGTAGAGCGATGGCCGCGATCGTGAGCGTCGGTGCCGCGACCTGTGCGAGCCTGCCGATGGCCTGGGGGCCGCGCATTGCGATCACGACGTTGATCGCCCAGAATACCGCGAACGTTACCGGAACCTCAACGCCGCCGCCGGTCCAGCCCGGGATCACGTGCGGGAGGATCGCGTCGAGTGCTTGACCGCCGAACCACGAGTTGATACCGAACCAGCCCGCGCCGATCACCGCGCGCGCGAGCGCCGGCAGATGGGCGCCCTTCGTTCCGAACCACAGCCGCGCGAAGACCGGATATGGGATCCCGTACTTCGTTCCGGCGTGGCTCACGAGTAGAATGGCGACCATCACGATCACGCTGCCGGTGAGCACGGTCAAGACCGCTTCCCACCAGTTCATGCCGAGCGCGATCATCGAGGCGGCTAGCGAGTAGGTCGGGAGGCACAAGCACATGCCGATCCAGAGTGAGGCGAACTTGCCACCCGGCCAGGAGTGTTCGGCGAGGGTGCACGGGCGCAGATCCTCGTTCCACATGGACGCGTTCTGCGAGACGGCGGCCTGGGCGGCCGGCGTCAGCACAACGATATCGCCGTGCTGTTCTTGAGTGGCAGCGTTCATTGGCGGAGCATTAGGCCATCCGGACCGATGAACCTACGAGCGCGAGGGCGAAGGCCCCTCTGCTATGGAGCGCGACCTGACCGATCGGGCGTTTGGTGATCTGCTTCGCGAGTATCGTAGCGCGGCCGGGCTCTCGCAAGAGGCGTTGGCCGAGCGGGCTCGCCTGAGCCCCGGCGCGATTAGCACCCTCGAACGGAGTGCCCGCCGGGGCCCGCAGCAGCAGACCCTCGACCTCCTGGCCGATGCGTTACGCCTCGAACCGGAGCAGCGCAAGCGCTTCGAACTCGCCGCCCTCGCCGGTCGCCGACGCTCCGTTCGCGGGGTTGTGCCGGCCGGTTCGACGGCGCAGAACAACCTGCCGAACCTCCTCACGTCGTTTCGCGGGCGCGAGCGCGAACTCGCGGAGCTCGATCGGCTTGCCGGCGAGCGACGACTCGTCACCCTGCTCGGCACCGGCGGCGTCGGCAAGACGCGGCTCGCGCTCGAGAGCGCGCAACATCAGGCGACGACCGCCCGCTTTCCCGATGGCATCTGGCTGGTGGAACTCGCGCCGTTGGGTGCAGCTGGTCTCGTGGCAAGCGCGATCGCGCGCGTGCTCGGGGCGCCCGAACTGCCGGCTACACCGCTCGTCGAGACGCTCGTCGCGACGATCGCCGAGAAGAAGATGCTCGTCGTGCTCGACAACTGCGAGCACGTGCTGGCCGAATGCGCCGAACTCGCGGAGAGGCTGCTCGGGCGCTGCTCGGGCCTCGCGATCCTCGCGACCACGCGCGAAGCGTTGCGCATCGACGGCGAATGCGTCGTGCGCGTCCGGCCGCTGCCCTGCGACGACGATCGCGCGAGCGGCCCCGCGCTCGATCTGCTGGTCGACCGTTTGATCGATGCGGACTTCGAGCGCTTCTCCTCGCTCACGAGCGACGATCGGGAGCTGGTCGCGACCATCTGCCGGCGGCTCGACGGGGTTCCGCTCGCGCTGGAACTGGCGGCGGGTCGCGCCGGCGACGTTCCGCTTGGCGAGATCGTCTCGAAGCTTGACGAACGCTTTGCGCTCTTGAACGAAGGACGCCGCACCGCGGCGCCGCGGCAACATACGTTGCGAGGCATGATCGACTGGAGCTACGCGCTGCTCGACGCGCACGAACGCGAGCTCTTCGCGCGTCTCGGGCTCTTCGCCGGCTCGTTTTCGACCGAGGCCGCCTGCGTGATCGGCGACGGGGACGCTTCGACCGTTCGTGCCACCCTCGCGGCGCTCGTCGCGAAATCGCTCGTTTCCGCGGTCGAAGTCCACGACGCATCGGTGCGCTTTCGCCTGCTCGAGACGATGCGCGTGTACGCGCTCGACCGATTGCACGAGAGCAAGGACGCCGACAGCGGGCGTCGCTTCGCCGCGTACTTCGCCGGCGTCGCGAAAGCGGCCGACGTGCGGTATGGCCGCATGTCGAACGACAATTTCCTCGCAATGGTCGAAGACGATCTGGACAACTTCCGCGCCGCGCTCGCTTGGGCTTTCGGGGAGGGCGACGACCCGAAGCTCGGCGCCGAACTTGCCGGTGCAATGGGGTGGATCTATCGACAGACGGCGCTCTACGTCGAGGGAACCGGCTGGGCGGAACGTGCCCTTGCGGTCCCCGAGCTGGATCCGCTCGTGGCAGGGCGACTCCACATGGCGCTTGGATATTTCTTCTTCAATGTGGGCGGTATGGCGCGCGCGTTGGACGAGGCGATCGCTGCCGAGGCATACTATCGCGCGGCAAACGTGCTGCCCGAGCTCGCGTGGTCGCTCACGACCCAGGCCTATGCGCTCTATCGCTTCAGCCGTATCGACGAGGTGCGTGTCGTCGGGGCAGCCGCCGTGGGGGTCGCGCGGGATGCGGGTGACCCGCTGCGCTTAGCGGGAGCGCTAACGGCATTCGCGCTCGGCGTGCCGAGCGAAAACGCAGCCGAACGTTTTTCCGCGCTCGAAGAGGCTATTCGTTGCTGCCACGCGGCGGGCGATGCCGACGCGATCGTACCGACGGCGCATCTGGCAGCCGTGTACTACGAAGCGGGGAACTTCGCGCAGGCGCTCGCATGCGGGCTCGACGTCGCGACC
>JALYSX010000306.1 GCA_030854585.1 Vulcanimicrobiota bacterium | reverse complement strand
ATTGTGGACCATCTTGGAGAAGTGTCCGGCACCGGCCGGGCCGACGTGGGCGTAGCCCTTTGCCGGCGCGAGCGTGGTGAAGACCGGTTTGCACGCCTTCACGGCGAAGTCGTCGCCGCCGACCATTAGGCAGTAGCCCTCCTTGAGACCCCAGACGCCACCGCTGGTGCCGGCGTCGACCAGCGAGACGCCCTTGGCCTTGCAACGATCGTAGGCGGCTAGGCCTTCCTTGTAGTTGGTGTTGCCACCGTCGATGATCACGTCGCCGTTGCCGAGCAGGCCGCAGAGCGTGTCGATCGTATCGTCGGTAGGCTTGCCCGCAGGCACCATGATCCAGACGACCTTCGGCGATGCGCCGAGTTTGCCGACCAACTCCGCGAGCGAGGCGGCGCCGGCGGCACCGCTTTCTTTCACGGTTGCGGCGACCGCGTCGGCGCTGCGATCGAAGGCGACGACGCTATGGCCGCTTTGCTGGAGGCGCGTGGTCATGTTCGCGCCCATCTTTCCGAGTCCGACCATTCCGAGTTGCATCTGCGTCTATGCCTTTGCTGCCAGGGCATCGTCGACGGCGTCGATCAGTGCGCGGAGCCCGCGCTCGACATCGCCTTTGAGGTGAATGCGCGCGCCGCGACGGTCGCGCTTGTCGAGAGATTGGAAATCGCCGAGAGCCTGGGCGGCCTCGAGCGTGCGGAAGCCGACGTTGAACCCGGGGATCGGAATGTCGTCCGGCGGATCGGCCGTGATCTGCAACGCGACGATCGTGTTCGGACCGCCCTTGTGCAGTTGTCCGGTCGAGTGCAGAAAGCGCGGCCCGAAGCCGACCGTCGTCGCGACCTTCTTGGCATCGCGGATCTTCAGGCGAAGCGTCTGCATCAGCGCCTCGTTCGCGTGGTTTCGCGCGACGTACGCCGTGAGAGCGACGTAGTCGCCGGCGGTGACCTGCGCGAGCAGTTCGATCAGGGCCGCAGCCGTGTCGCTCGCATGGAGGTGCTTGCTGCCGGCGAGATAGGTGATGTCGAACGCGTTGCCGTCGACGTTCGCCGCCGGCTCGTCGATCGATCCCTTCGACGCGTATTCTGCGAGCAGCGCCTTGGTGTTGTTCTTGGACTCCTGGACGTTCGGCTGATCGAACGCGTCGATCTGCAAGACCGAACCGGCCGCTGCCGTCGCGATCTCCCACAGATAGAACTGCTCGCCGACGTCGTACGCATCGTTCATCGAGAGACGGATGACCGGGTGACCGGCCGCTTCGAGCGCGGCGAGACAAGCGTCGATCTCGGCGCAGCCGATGCCGGCGACGGTCGAACCGACGTAGACGAAGAGACGATCGTCGCCGTAGACGTCGGGGGCTCCGAGCGTCTCGCCTTCGACGGGCACGATGCCCTTGCCGAGCTTGCCGGTCGACTCCGCGATCAACTGCTCGGCCCATGCGCCGAACGCGCCGACCTTAGGATGCGTTACGATCGTGAGCTTGTCGCGGCCAGCCGCCGCCGCGCCGCCGATGGCCGCGCCGAAGCGTACGCCGCGCGCCTTCGAGGGATCCGAAGTCTTCGCGTTCCCGTGCATCGCCCCGAGCCCGCGATCGAGCAGGAGGTTGACGTCGTATCCGGCGACCGCCGCAGGCACCATGCCGAAGAACGAGAGTGCGGAGTAGCGTCCTCCGATGTTCGGATCGTTTTCGAATGCAGTGCGGAAACCGCTCTCTTTGGCCTCGACGGCGAGCGTCGTGCCGGGATCGGTGATCGCGACGAAGTGGGACCCCGAGTTCTCGGAGCCGACCGCCTTGACGACCTTCTCGTGATAGTACGCGTAGTACGTGTTGGGTTCGGTCGTCGTGCCGCTCTTCGAAGCGACCAGGAAGAGCGTACGCGAGACGTCGATCGCGTCATCAAGTTCGGCGATCTGGACCGGATCGGTCGAGTCGAGTACGTGCAACTGCGGACGGCCTTCGATCCGGCCGAACGTCGCGCGAAGAATGTCCGGCGCGAGCGAGGATCCTCCCATGCCGAGCACTGCCACATGCGCGAACGACTTCACCTCTTCGGCGAACGCTTTGAGGCGGGGGACGGCTTCCATGAGATGCTCGGGAATATCGAGCCAGCCGAGCGCGTGCGCGATGACCTCGGCGTCCGCCGGATCGTTCGACCACAGGCTCGCGTCCTTGTTCCAAAGGCGCGTCAGAAAGTCGCTCTTGACGAGGCCCGCGAGAGCCGCCTCAAAAGGACCGTCGGTCTTGCCGAGCGAGAGCGCCACGCGCTCGCTGTCGCCGGAGAGCACTTCTTGCTTGTAGACGATCGCACCGAGCAACGCCGCGAACGAATCGGAAAACGACGCGACGCCGTCCATTTGAAGCTTGTGGGTGACGTCGTAGAGCGAGATGCCCGCATCTTGCAGCGCTTTGGCGGTGGCGCGCGCTTCGTCGAGTCCGGTCTCGACCGTATCGGCGACGACGGTTCCGTGATCGAGCAGCGCGGCAAGCGTGTTCGGCGGCATCGTGTTGACGGTGTCGGGACCGATCACGGTCTCGACGTACATCAGGTCGGGATACGACGGGTTCTTGGTCGAGGTGCTTGCCCAGAGCGGACGCTGGACGGCGGCGCCGGCGGCTTTCGCCTTTGCGAAGCCTTCGCCGTGGAAGAGCTCCTTGAACTTGTGATAGGTAAGTTTGAGATTCGCGATGCCGATCTTCCCGCGCAGGGGCGCAAGCGCAGTCTCGCCCTTCGCGATGCGATCGTCGAGAATCTTGTCCACGGCGCTATCGATGCGCGAGACGAAAACGCTGTTGACGGAGCGGATCCCATCGACGGGTTTGCCCTCGGCGAGGCGGCGATTGATGCCGTTGATGTACGCCTGTGCCGTCTTTTCGTAGAACTCGACCGCGAAGATCAGCGTGACGTTGATGTTGAGGCCTTCGTAGATGCACTCCTCGATCGCCGGTACGCCTTCGTCGGTTCCGGGGATCTTCACCATCAGGTTCGGGCGATCGACGCGTTTCCAGAGTTCCTTGGCCATCGAGGTCGTGCCGGCGGTGTCGCCTGCGAGGAGCGGAGAGACTTCCAGGCTGACGAAGCCGTCGTTGCCGCCGGACGAATCGAAGACCGGGCGAAACGCATCGCATGCGTTCTGGATGTCTTGCACCGCCAGGTCCCAGAAGAGCGCATCCGCGTCTTTTTCTGTGCCGAGCAGTGACTTGAGCTGTTCGTCGTAGTCGACCCCGGCGCCGATGGCCTTCTCGAAGATCGTGGGATTGCTCGTCATGCCGCGCAGACCCTGATCGATGAGCCGCTTGAGTTCGCCCGAGGCGAACATATTGCGACGAAGGTTGTCGAGCCAGACGCTCTGCCCGTCGGCGAGCAGCTGCTGCAGTTGGTTACTCACGAATGCGAATCTCCTAAATACTAATGGGTTGCAAAGGCGAAGGTCGAGGTTGCGGCCGAAGCGATCGCGTCGGCGGTAAAGCCGTATTCCTTGGCGATGGCGGCGCCGGGCGCCGACGTTCCGAAATGATCGATACCGAAGGCGAGTCCGCGATCGCCGACCCAGCGATGCCAACCGAAGGTCGAGGCGGCCTCGATCGACATGCGCGCGGTGACGGCTGGTGGGAGGACTTCGTCGCGATAGGCCTGGGACTGCGCTGCGAACAGGTTCTCGCACGGCATCGACACGACGCGGGTAGCGACCCCCTTAGCCTCGAGGAGCCCCTTCGCGTCGATCGCGAGCCCGACTTCCGAGCCGGTTGCGATCAAGATGAGATCGGGCGTGCCGCTTGCATCGGCGATGACGTAGGCGCCCTTTCCGATCGGCGCCTCGCGTTCGCCTAAGAACGGAACTTTCTGACGCGTCAGCACGATCGCGTATGGACCGTCATGTGGGGTCACCATAAGTTTCCAGGCTTCGCGCGTCTCGATCGCATCCGCCGGCCGGATCGTCGTCAGGTTCGGCATCGCACGCAACATCGCGAGTTGCTCGACCGGTTGATGGGTCGGGCCGTCTTCGCCGAGCAAGACCGAATCGTGGGTGAAAACGAAGAGCGCATGGATCTTCGAAAGTGCGGCCAGGCGGATCGCCGGCTTCATGTAGTCGGCGAAGTTGAAGAAGGTCGCCGAGAACGGCAACAAGCCGCCGTGATAGGCGATGCCATTCGTGATCGCCGCCATCGCATGCTCGCGCACGCCGTAGTGCACGTTGCGGCCGGCGAACGAACCAGGCTCGAAGTCGCCTTGCCCTTTAAGGTTGGTCTTCGTCGACGGGTCGAGGTCGGCCGAGCCGCCGAACAGCTCCGGTAAGGCCGCGGCGACCGCGTTCATGGTCGCGCCGCCCGCATCGCGCGTCGCGACCGCGCCGTCGGCGGCGTCGAACGTCGGCCACGGAAGGTCTGCGGGGAGCTGTCTATCCCCGATGCGCTCGAACTGCGCGGCGAGATCCGCGTTGCCGTTCTTCCAGGCGACGTACGCAGCTTTCCAGGCGTCTTCGATGTCGGCGCCCTTCTCGCCGACCGAACGATACCACGCGAGCACATCGTCGGGTACGTAGAACGCGGGCTCCAGCGGCCAGCCCAGACGCTCTTTCGTCTTGGCGGTGTTCGCCGCGCCGAGCGGCTCGCCGTGCGCTTTGAACGAATCCTGTTCCGGCGATCCGTAGCCGATGTGGGTGCGGACCGCGATGAACGACGGGCGGTCGGTGACATTTTTGGCGATCGCGATCGCCTCGTCGATAGCATCGGCATCGTTCCCGTGACCGATGTCGACGAACTGCGTGTGCCACGCCACCGCGTCGAAGCGCGCGACGTGATCGTCGGTGAACGTCAGGTCCGTCGGGCCCGCCAGCGAGACCTTGTTGTCGTCATAGAGCACAATCAGTTTGCCGAGTTTCAGATGCCCGGCAAGCGACGCCGCCTCTTGGCTGATGCCCTCCATCAAGTCGCCGTCACCGCAGATGCAGTACGTGAAGTGATCGACGATCGGATGATCGTCGACGTTATAGATCGCGCCGAGGTGGGCTTCGGCGGCGGCCATACCGACGGCGTTGGCAAAGCCCTGACCGAGCGGGCCCGTGGTCGCCTCGACGCCGGGCGTGTGGCCGAACTCCGGATGACCGGGCGTCTTGCTTCCGAGCTGGCGGAACGACTTGAGGTCGTCCATGCTCACGCCATAACCGGTCAGGAAGAGGAGCGAGTAGAGCAGCGCCGAGCCGTGGCCGGCCGAGAGCACGAAGCGATCACGGTCGAACCAGCCGGGGTCTTGCGGATTGAACTTGAGGTGCCGCGTCCAG
>JALYSX010000261.1 GCA_030854585.1 Vulcanimicrobiota bacterium | reverse complement strand
GGGCATGGCTCGCTTGGTCCGGGAGTTCCGGATAGAGATCGGGCCGGTCAAAGCCCACGGCGTCCCGGCCATTCTGGTGGCCGGCACCGGGATCGTCCTGGCCGGCGGCGTAGCTGCCGCCCTCTCGAAGGGGGCCAAGGAGCTCCCCGAGACGCTGCGCCAAGCCAATACCCTAGCCAAGACCTTACGCGGAGACGAGAACCCCCGCCTTACGTCATAATAGGCGCTAGATGATAACGAACGATGCCGTCGTCGCGCTGGTCCGCGAGGCGATGCCCGACGCCGCAGTGACGGTCCACGACCGCACCGGCACTATGGATCACTTCAACATCGGCGTGACCTCGTCGGCTTTCGCCGGCAAGACGCTGATCGAACAGCACCAGATGGTCTATCGCGCGCTAAAAGCTGCCCACAGCGACGGCCGCATCCACGCCATCGAACTCAAGACCACCGTCGCGGAGTAACGCCATGTCCGAACAGCTCAAGGCCGAGATCGAGAACGAAGTCGGCACCAACAAGATCCTCGTCTACGGCAAGGGCACGAAGGACGCACCGCGTTGCGGCTTCACCCTCGAGACGATCCAGTTCTTCAACAACTTCGGCTACCCGTTCGAAGTCGTCGACGTCCTCCAGAACATGCAGAAGCGCGAAGCGCTCTCGCAGATGACCGATTGGCCGACCTTGCCCAAGGTCTTCATCAACGGCAAGTTCTACGGCGACACCGACGTTCTCGGCCCGATGGCCGAGAAGGGCGAACTGCAGCAAGTCCTCAAGGACGCATTCGGTAGCGAAGCGCCCAAGACGACCATAAACCTGCACTAGCATGTTCGACACGATCGTCGATGTCCGCGCGATCGCCGAGCAGCGCGCCGATCCGCGATTGATCCTGGTCGACTGCCGGCATGGGCTGACGGATTTCGGCGCCGGGCGGCGTGCATACGAAGAGGCGCATATCCCCGGCGCTTTCCTTGCCGATACCGAGACCGATCTCGCCGGCGAGAAGACCGGCAAGAACGGTCGGCATCCCTTACCGGATCGCGACGCGTTCGTGGCCTTTCTCCGCCGCAACGGCGTGAACGACGACACCCAATTGGTCGCCTACGACGCCGGGGCCGACATGTTCGCCGCGCGTTTCTGGTTTCTGATGCGCTGGATCGGGCACGAAGCGGTCGCGGTGCTGGACGGCGGCTTCGCAGCCTGGACCTCGGCGGAATACCCCGTCAGAGCTGACGTTCCGACCCACGCACCCGGTACCATCACCGCCCGCGAACCGCTCGACGGCCTGCTCGACGCGGCCGCCGTTGAAGCGGGCGCCGGCGTCCTGCTCGATGCACGTGCAAGCGAGCGTTTCCGTGGCGAGGTCGAACCGATCGATCCCGTCGCCGGCCACATCCCTGGCGCGCGCAACCGTTGGTTCAAGGAGAACTATGACGAACGCGGCTTCTGGAAATCGCCCGAACGGCTAGTCGAAGAACTCCGCGAGCACGGCTCGGCCGAAGACATCGTCCACTACTGCGGCTCCGGCGTATCGGCAGCAGTGAACTTGCTTGCCTACAAGATCGCCGGCCTCCCGGGATCTCGCGCCTACGCCGGGGGCTGGAGCGAGTGGTGTGTCGGAGGGCATCCAAGCCTCAAGCCCGAGCGCTAGCCTCTGGGAACGGCGCGATCCGCCTGGCTTTTCATCCCACCGCGGATGAGGCCTAGTAGCGGCAGACTCGTGAATGCGGCGGCGACGAGAGCGAAAACGAGCACAGCGATATCGCGTCGACGCGGAATGCCCGCACAGGCCGCATAGCCGTCGCCGAGTTCGGTCCGGGCGCATGTGAAGAACAGACCGTTCCCGGCGTTCATATGGGCGATCGTCGCAAGCGTTGGCGCCCACGCGCCGTTCTTGAGCGCGTACGTTCGCAGATGTGCGATGCCGCGGACGTTCACATCCAGGGCGTCGAACGACGGGGCGTTGCCGTAGATCGGACTGATCGATGAAACGACGAGCAACGGGACGCCGCCAACGATGCGTTTGTCGTCGCTGTGTTCGTGGCCGGCGACTATCGCCGAGATCCGCTCGCGATACCGCGCGACCGTCGAGATGAACGCTTGGTTCGAGTCATGCGCGAGAAACGGGACGACGGCGATGCCCTGGATCAACGAGGTCGAATATGCGTCGACGCCCGGTGGTATATGCATCGCGATGAACAGGCGTTCGCCGGGCTCCCGTTCTGCGAGCGTCTTCGCGAGCCACTGCATCTCGTCCGCGCCCGATCCGGGCGGGAACGGCGAGCACTCCTCTGCTCGCCACGACCAGAGCACGCTGTTGAGAACGATGGCGCGGGTGTGGCCGGGCAGCGCGACCGTGTAGTAGCCACCGCGTGCGAACTGTTGCGCGAAGCCGGGCGCGACGCCACCCCGATTAACGAGCGGGGTCCAGATCGCCGCGAGTCGCTCGAGGTACGTCGTGTCCGAACCGACGCGGTAGTCACCGCAAGGATCGTCGTTGTTGCCGACCGCGAGGACGAACTGCGCGCGCGGAAACGCCCGGTCGAATGCGTCGGCGATGCGGCGCATCGTCGCCAGGCCGTCGCCGCGGAAGCTGTGCGCGAGCAGATCGCCCGTGATGACGAGGACCGGCGGATCCGGTTCGACGCGCGCCATCGCCGCTATTGCGGATGCGAACAGGGCGCCGTCGGTGTCGTGGCCGACCGGCGCAAGCGTATCGTAGCGCGCGCTCGGATCGAGGTGGATGTCGCCGACGACGAGCCACGTCCGGCTCGCCGCGTGCGCCGGCGCGCAAAGCGCGGCAGCGAGAGCGAGACTAGCGCTTAGCCGGCGGAGGAACGGCAAATGGCTTGGCGATCGCGCCGGCCGGAGATGCGGCCAAACGCGCGAGGTCTTCTTCGCTCGGCTGCTGCGTGAAATCGCGGCAGGCGTCGACGAAGCAGTAGAA
>JALYSX010000330.1 GCA_030854585.1 Vulcanimicrobiota bacterium | reverse complement strand
CGTGTAGTTGCTGCGGTCGTAGTGGACGGTGATGGGCTGTCCGCTGCAGTTCGCCGAGGCGGTGAGACCGCACATGTCGAACGTCGGGATCTTGTATTGCGCCGTGGTGCCCGAGACCGGATCGGTGAAGCCGATCGTGTAGAACGTCTGCGGTCCGCTTCCGTTCGTGTTGTCGTTGTGGCACTGGACGCACTTCGCATCGAGGATCGGCTGGATTGAAGCGCCGTTCGTCACGTTGCTGTAGTCCCACGGATACTCGGTGCGATCCGGGATCGCCTCGGTGAGCGTGTCGGGACCTTGTTGCTCCGCGAGGGTCGGGTTCTGACCGAGCGCCGGAACGCCCTGGCCAGTGCGGCTCTCGTGGCAACCGACGCAGCGGCGGTTCTCGCCGGGCATCGCTTGCATCCAGAGACCCTGGCTACGAATCGCGAGACCGAACTTGTCGAGCGGCTGGAGGTGAACCGGAATGTACGGCGGGATGTTCGCGAGCCAGCTGCCGTCGGAGTAGACCTGCGTCTCGCCGAGGACGGCTGCACCTTCGTGCATCGTCAGACCGAACATCGTGACGCCGGGTGCCGCTTCGCTCGAGAAGCCTTCGATGACGCGGACCTTCACGGCGCCCTTGAGCGCGTCGGAGAGCGACGTGTTCGTGAACTCGCCGCCGTTGACGGTCTCTTGGAGCGACGTGTTGCGCACGTCGATCGAGCCGATGCGCGCGGGAATCGACGAGTCGATGTTGTTCTGGAGCGAGCCGACGACCGGCGGCTCCACGCGCGTCACGACCGCCGTCGCACCGAGCGACCACATCTGGCGATCGTTGTAGACGAGCTGGTTCTGCTGCGTCTTCGGATCGAAGACGTAGATGCCGAAGTTCGGCGGCGTCTCCGACATCTCGTTGATGTCGCCGACGGGACCGTCTGCGTACGAGACGATGATACGTCCGTCGGGGAGAACGTTCGGCTCGCGGTAACGACCGGCGGGCGAGGGATCGTTGCTCGTCGGAACGTTCGGCGTGAGAACCGTGAAGACTGCATGCTCTTCGTCGAGGCATGCGTGACCGGTCTTGTCGGCCTGGTCGTCCATGCAAACCGGATCGCCCTGGTTGCGCGAGTCGATGAGCATCAGCGCGCCCGCGTGGATCGTGCGGTTACGCGTGGTGCCGATCGCCACCATGCGGTTCGGCGCGTACTCCTTCACGTTGATGACTGAGTTCGACGGCTTGCCGTGTTGCCCGCCGACCGCGAGCATCTGCGTGCCGTCGATGCTGGCCGTCATGACCTTCACGTCGTTGACGTCGCCGAGGTGCTCCCAACGCGAGTAACCGATCTTGCCGTCGTAGCGCATGAACGGCGCCGACGTGTGCGAGAGGTTTTGCGAGAAGAGATGACGATCCGCATCGCCGCCATCGACCGTGATGCTCGCGAGCTGAGTCACGACGCGCGAGTGCTCGTACTCGTCGGCGCGTGTACCCATCGTCGTATACATCTCGTTCGTGCAGAACACGATGCGTCCGCCCGGCGCGTAGATCGGGTGCACGTCGTCGGCGTCGCCGACCGTCTTTTGGTGCATCTCGTAGCTACCGTCAGCGCCCGGCGTCAGCTGCACGGTATAGAGGTGATAGCGATCATTTCCGTCCTTCTTCATCGAGAAGACGGCTTGCTGCGCGTCGAACGACACGTCCACGCCGTTGAAGTCGGCGGTGGGGAATTGACCGTGCGTGAAGTCGATCAGCGTGCCATCCGGACGCGGCGGCTTGAGCATCACGAGGCTGCCGCCGGGAACGTACCGGTCGTAATCGATGACCTGGGTGTTACCGCCAGACACGTCGATCGTGACCTTCCCGCTCTGCGGGTCGACGGTGGTCGTCGCGCGCTTCATGAAAATGATCGCGCCGACGCCGGTGTCGACTTGTTCCGTTCCTTGGGAGCATGCGACCCCCGGCAGGATGGTCGCAAGCGCGAGACCGAGTACGGTGAGCGGCATACGAATCGTGAATGCCTTCATTGGAAATGCCTCCGAGCGAGCGGGAATAAAGCACGTAGCGAGCCAGCTGGATCTCAGCCAAATCCAGGCACTTCATGGGTGGTGATGGGGCCTCGGCCCAACGCCCTTGGGGGCGGTGCCCCTCACTCCAGCTCGAACACGTCCGGCATCACATCGGCGAGCGT
>JALYSX010000188.1 GCA_030854585.1 Vulcanimicrobiota bacterium | reverse complement strand
GGCGTCGTCGTGCGCGCGAACTCGTCGACCAACACCAGCGTCCGCTCGGGCGGACGCGCCAGGATCTCCTGCAGGCGCACGACTTCACGCGCGAAGGACGAGAGCAGCCCGCCGCTCTCGCTCTCGGGCGCGATCCCAAGCCACGCGATCCGATCGAAACGCGCGATACGGGCGCGCGCGGCTGGAACCGGCAGTCCGAATGCGACGCAGAGCGCCAGAAATCCGCAGGTCCGCAGCGCGACCGACTTGCCCCCCATGTTCGGACCGGTCAGCACCGCGACGCCCGGCAGATCGAGTGAGATCGGCGCGTACGTGCGACCCTCGCGCATCAACTCGTCGAGCAACGGCAAGTAGCGCGCGTCTTCGAATGCGATGCCCGTCTGCGCGTCATCGGCCGCGATGCACCCGTAGATCTGTGCGAAGCGCACCTTCGCGACGTGTGCGTCGAGCGCGCCGAACGCGGCCGTCGCATCGTCGAGCGCCGCGACCCGCTCGCGTACGCGCGCCGAGAGCGCCTCGCGAACGCTCCGTTCCGCCTGCGCGAGCGCTGCATCCGCTTCATCCCGGCGCGTCAGCGCACTAAGCGCGCCTTCGCTCAAGTCGCATTCGCAGAGCAGGTAGGTCGGCGCTTCCCGGACGACGCGCAGTCCCTCCGGCAACGGAACCGGTGCGTCAGCCCGCATCAGGATGAACTCGTGCTCGCCGATCTCGTCCCGCCCGAGCGCCCGCGCGATGGCCTGCGTCGACCGGCCGCGGGCCGCGGCGTACTCGGCCTGTGCGCGCTGCGTCAATGCCCGTACCGCAGCGAGTCCCGGATCGAAGCGTTCGTCGAGATAGAACCCGTACGTCCCGGCGCGCCCGTGTTCGAGGATGGCGACCAGCGATTCGCAGGCGGCCGCAGCCTCGGTCGAACCGAGCCCGCGATCCTGCGCCGCGAGGATCCCGCGCACGCGCAACCACGCGTCGCAGAAGCGGAGCAGTTCGAGGAACGCCGCATCCTCGAGCGCGTCGCCCACACCGGCCCGCGCGAGGGCGGATGCGATATCGGGTGCCCGACGCAACGCATCTTGGAGCGCATCCAGCGTCGAGCCATCGAACGCTACCGCGTCGGCCGCAATCGTCCGCGCGCCGGCGACCTCATGGTCGGAGGCGCGACGCCCGTACTCGCCCACCGGGGCGATCGCGCGCAACAGCCATGCCACATCGAGCGCGCCGGCCGTCGTCTCGTCGAAGAGGGTCTCGGTTTTCATGCGGCTCGCGCTCCGGCATAGACGTCGAAGGTCGGCAAGCCGGTCGCCCGCGCGACGGCGCGCGAGAACGCCTCCGGTTCGAAATAACGATCCCGTCCGATGGATGCCACCGTCACGGCGACCACGCGCAGAGGCCGCTCGCAACGGAGCAGCAGTCGCCGCGCCGCACCGTCGAACGCCTTCCCGGCGAGCACGATCTGCGTCGGATCGCATACGACGATCTGGCGCGTCTCGCCGCGCGCCAGCAGGTCGGCCGCCAGCGTCGCCGTCAGCGCACCGTCGAGCTTCAGCGCGGGCGCGCGCTCGTCGAAGCGTGGTACCGTCAAGCGCGCCACCAGGGCACGCGTCTCCTCGACCGCTTCTTCGACCGTAGCGGCCGTCGCCGATCCGGTCGCGACCACGATCGCGTCCTCGCCGCCGGCAAGCGCCGCGACCCGGTCGATCGCACCATCGAGCAAGGTGATCTCGGCACCCAGCGCGCGCAACTGCCCGAGCGACGCGCGCACGCCCGACGCGGTCGGCGCGCCGAGCAGTTCGTAGTACGCAGGCGTGCGCACGCGTACGTAGATCAGGGGACCCGCCGCCGTCATCAGTTCGCTCGCCTCGAGCATCTCGCTCGCTGGCGAGACGGGGAGCACCGCCCGCGCGGTCGCCACGATCGTGCCCGGCTCCAAGCGCAGACGCGGCTTGGCCCGTGCGTCGCCGATATCGACCGCTTCGCCGTCGCGCCCGATCGACGTCAGACCGACGCACCTACCACGCAGCGCATCGAGCAACGCCCGCGTCGTCACGGTCTTCCCGACGTTCTTGCCGGTCCCGACGACCGCGATGCCGCGCGCGCCGTCGGGCGTCGCGAGGTCGAGCAGTGCCATGCCGACGTTCACCGGCTCATCCGAGGTGAAAGATCTTGAGGAGGATGAACCCGATGCCCGTGGCCACCAGGACAATGCCCGCCCAGAGTTCGGCGCTCTCCTCGGCGCGACGCCCGAGCGCACGTCCGAGCGTGAGTCCGAGAACGGTCGCGGCGATCGAGACGATGCCGATCACCGCAAGCGAGATCGCGACCGGCACGCCGATGTAGAGGATCGAAAATCCGATACCGAGCGAATCCAGACTGATCGAAAGCGCCGCGACGAAAAGCCCCCAGCCCTTGCTCATATCGATCGGCGTCTTGGACCCGGACTCGCGCACGCTTTCGTAGATCATGTACGCGCCGACCAGGATCAGCGCACCGAATCCGATGTAGCCGGCGACGTCGCCGAGCAGATGTCCGACCACGGCACCCAAGCCGGCGCCGATCAGGTTCATCAGGATCTCGGCGCTCGCGAATGCGATGCCGATGCGGATCTTGACCGCTCGCGGGACGCCGCGAATGCCGACCCCGACGCTCACCGCGAACACGTCGAGCGCAAGCGAAAGAGCGACCACGAGGATCTTGATAGCCGGACCCATGTCGACCAGGGTTCCTAGCGGAGGTTAGGCGTGCCTTCCATCGGGCTCTTCGACGGCGCGGCCGGTTTCGTCAGGAGCGCGTTGATCGAGGTGCGCAGCTGAGAGATCGTAAACGGCTTATTGAGGAAGAGATTGGCGCCGGCGTTCTTCGCGCGGTTGTCCATCGCGTAGTTGGTGTGGCCGCTGATCATGAGGATCGGAACGCCGCGGGTGCGACCGTCGGCGCGGAGGCGCTCGACCAGATCGATGCCGGAGATGCCGGGGAGCATGAAATCACAGACGATGATGTCGAACGGGCCATCACGGTCGATCGCGACCAGAGCGCTCTCCGCATCGTTGCACGTGACCATATCGTACGGTCCTTTTCGCAAGACCGTGTCGATCAGCGTGCAGATAGCGGGATCGTCATCCGCGATCAGCACCCGCCAGTTATTACGGATCACAAGAGTCGCCTTTCCCCTCAGATGTTCCCATCGCCCGTTCACCTGAAAGACGTTTTTGGTAAAGTTTTCTTTATGAAGCGCCGTAGCCCAGGGCCGTTGTTCCCGCTCGCAGGTGGGATCTTGCTCCTCCTGATCGCCGGGCCGACGGTCGCGCTGCTTCTCGCCGTCCCGCCGAATGCCGCCATTGCGGCGTTCGCGGCCGATGGCGCCCGCGAGGCCCTGCGCGTCTCGCTGATCGCTTCGACCTGCGCCACCCTGCTCGCAAGCGTCCTCGGCATCCCGGCCGGATACTGGCTCGCACACCGCGCTCCGGCCTGGCGAGCCGCCGCGCTCTTCGTGCTCGCGCTCCCGCTCGCGTTCCCACCCGTCGCCTCCGGCATCATCCTGCTCCACGTCGCTGGAACCCGTGCCCCGATCGGCGGCTGGCTCGCCGCGCACGGCTTCCCGCTCGTCGATTCCCTAGCCGGCGTAGCCCTCGCCGAGTTCTTCGTGGCCGGCTCGTTCGTCGCCATCGCGGCCTGCGCCGCATTCGGAGCCCTCGACCCGCTCCCGGAGGAATCCGCTCGCACCCTCGGCGCCGGCGAGTGGAAGATCTTCGCTCGCATCGCGCTCCCCGCCGCCGCAGGCAACGTGGTCGCCGGCATCGCCTTCGCCTGGTTGCGCGCGATCGGCGAATACGGAGCCACCTCGATCCTCGCCTACCATCCGACCTCGATGCCCGTGGCCGTCTATGTCGCGCTGAGCGCCCAAGGCGTAGCGCCGGCCCTAGCCCTGTGCTACGGTTTCGTGCTCCTCGCCGCGGTAGTGTTGGCTTTGCAGTGGGTTTTAAGACGACGCGTCGTATAAAGCACCCTCGTGGCCCTCATCGATCGTCTCATGGCGCCGGAATCCTCATTCCAGAAGCGCTTTTTCTTTCTCGCGAAACGCTTCGTCCCGGGCGAGACCATCGCGTCCGCGCTGACGGCCGTCAAGCAGCTCAACGACGCCGGCATGACCGCAACTCTCGACTTCCTCGGCGAAGATGTCTTCGAACGCGAAGCCGCGGACCACTTGGTGCAGGTCTACCTCGAAATGCTCGACGAGATCCGCAAGTCCGGCCTCGACACGAACGTCTCGGTCAAACTGACCGCGATGGGCATGCACATCGACGACGACTACGCCCTGACCAACCTGAACACGATCTTGGACCGCGCAAGCGCCAACCGCGATCCGTTCGTCCGCATCGACATGGAAGGTAGCTCGGTAACCCAAAAGACGCTCGACATCTTCGAGCGCGCCTTCGCCACCCACAAAAACGTGGGCGAAGTCCTCCAAGCCTACCTCAAGCGCACCGAAGCCGACGTCGAGCGTGCGATCGCCATCGGCGCCCGCGTCCGCATCTGCAAGGGCGCCTACGAAGAACCGGGCGAGATCGCCATCAAATCCATGCCCGAAATCCGCGAAGCCTACAAGCGCGACGCCTTCGCATTGATGACCCGCGGCAACTACCCCGGCATCGCCACCCACGACGTCGGCTTGATCGACGAGATCAAAGCCTTCGCAAAAGCCAACCGCATCGCACCCGACCGCTTCGAGTTCCAGATGCTCTACGGCTGCCGCCCGAACGTCCAACGCCGACTGGTCGCCGAAGGCTACCGCATGCGCGTCTACGTCCCGTTCGGAACCCACTGGGCCGGCTATTTCTATCGTCGAGTGCTGGAACGCCGCGAAAACCTCTGGTTCGCGATCTCCTCGATGTTCCAGAAATAGTGCGAGCCGTCGTCCAGCGCGTAAAGCGCGCCAAAGTCACGGTCGACGATCGCATCACCGGCGAGATCAAAGACGGGCTGCTCGTGTTCGTCGGCGTGGGGAGAGACGACAACGAAGCGGACGCGAAATGGCTCGCCGAAAAGCTCGCCGGCCTCCGCATCTTCCACGATGACAACGAACAGATGAACGAAAGCGTCGTCGACATAGCCGGTTCCGTTCTGCTCGTCTCGCAGTTCACACTTCACGGCGACGCCCGCAAAGGCCGCCGCCCAAGCTTCATTACCGCCGCCGACCCGGCAATCGCAAAGCCGCTCTACGAATCCGTCGGCGCATCCCTAACCGCACTCGGCATTCCAACCGCCTACGGCGAGTTCGGCGCCGACATGCAAGTCGAACTCGTGAACGATGGGCCGGTTACGATCCTCTTGGACTCGAAGCGGATATTTTAGGCGGCACTCCGCGACCGGTGTTGGACCGTCTCTTCCGTCGTCGTTGCTACTTCGTCGTTGCGTCTTCTTGAGACCCATCCGCGTAGGTTGTGTGGACGACGGCGCACCGCTGGGCTTGACCGTTGGTCGCTTTCTTGTCGGTGATGACGAGGCTGGTGTCGGCATCACTATTGGGGGCTATAGCGGGATGGAATATCCCGACGCCGCTGACGCGGTCGAACTTGAAATCGTGGTAGAAGTCGATCTGGATACCGACATTGACGACCGGCTTGTCTGCGCCGTTGTGCACTTTGACGGTTACGCTCGCACCGCCGGGGTTGCTGACGGCGTCGCACTGCTTCGCCGTGACGGCCAGTTCGTGTTTTCCGCACGCGGCGAGCGCAAGGAGCAGAACCGGCGCGAGCGCGAGACTACAGCGTGACATCCGGAAGCCTTTCGACGCGGATCATGCGGTCGGACTCAACCAGTCGCGCGAGGATGTCCTGGCCGCCCGTGAGCGCACCGAACACCGTGAAGTCGCGGTTGAGATGGAGTTGTGGCGAGAGCGTGATGTAGAACTGGGTGCCGGCGGAGTCGCGGATGGCGTGGGCGTTCGGCGGGTCGGTGTAGTTCATGCCCATCGAGATGATGTCGCTGACCTGTTCGAGCGGGTTCTCTTCCGCACCGATGGTGTAGCCGGCATCGCCGTCGCCGTTGTCGGTCGGGTCCCCCGTCTGCACGACGAAGTCGGGGACGATGCGGAACCAGCGGTCGTTGTCGAAGTAACCGTGGTCGGCCACGTTGAGGAAGTTCTCGACCGTGAGCGGTGCCCACTCGGGATAGAGCGTCAGGTAGAGATCGCCTTTGGTGGTGACGATGCGCAACCGCGGATGCGGACCGTGCGCGGGGCCGAGCATTTGGGCGGCGGTCACCGGTAGCACCGAGAGTTGCGCCGCCGCATCGATCGTGGGTGCGACCGGCTTGCCGGGAATCGAGGTTCGGGCTAGCGCGGAAATGCCCACGAACGGATCGACGGCGGGTTGCGGGAGATGGAGATTCGGTAGCAACGCGGTCAGATGATCGCTCTGCGGTTTGCCGCCCAGGATCAGGATCGATTCGTTGGCTTGCTCTTGGACCCGCCAGGACGCGTCGTCGAGTAGCGGTTGCAACGCGGCGATCGCCTTCTTGTCTTTGAGACGGCCATAGGCGCGGACGGCTTGGATGCGTACGAGTTCGTTGTGGTCGTGCAGGCATGCCGTGAGTAGCTCGCGCGGCACGCGCGTGGCGTAGCCGCGGTAGACCGCCCACAGGGCGTGCCAGCGGACGCTGTCGCTCGTGTCGGTTTGAATCGCGCGCACGAGCGAGAGCGATGCGGCGAAGCTTTCGGGCGAGTTGCCGAATGCGCCGAGTTCGACGGCCGCGCGGGCTCGCACGAGCGGGTCGGTGTCGTAGGCGAGCCGGCCGCCGATGGCGGCTTCGTAGGCCCCCTCGAGTTGCGGTTCGAGTTGATGGGCGGTCTCGAAGCGGCCGAGCGCATCGAGGGCCGCGATCCGCACGGCGCCGGCGCGCGATCCGAGCGCGGCGGCCATCGGGGAGACGCCCTCTTTGGTTCCGATCAAGCCCAGACCGTAGAGCGCGAACGCGCGGACCGAGGTTCGTGCGTCAAGCGCGTGCGCGAGTAGCAGCGGGACTCCGGCTGGCAGGCGGGTCCGGCCGATCGCGAGGGCGGCTCGGGTGGCGAGGCGCAGGTCGGAGCCGTTCAAGTCGGCCGCGAGCTCGCCGTTGCCGAGACTCCGGGCCGCTTCGAAGGTGAGAATGCGGGCGTACGGGTCGGGAGGCGTTT
Organism: Vulcanimicrobiota bacterium; assembly: GCA_030854585.1. Lineage (GTDB taxonomy): Bacteria > Vulcanimicrobiota > Vulcanimicrobiia > Vulcanimicrobiales > Vulcanimicrobiaceae > JALYSX01. Next base: position 616 of record JALYSX010000188.1, on the reverse strand, counting down.
GGGCCGAGGCGGCGGTCGAGAGCGTCATCGCGAGGCTCGCAACCGCGAGCGCACCGAACAATTTCATTCCGATTCTCCTAAGGCGTCTCTCAGGTTGCCTGTCGGGCGGTCACGATTCCTTCGCTCCGCGACGTTTTAAGAAGGCTGGGCCGCGACACGGCGAAGCCTGAACGGAGATGGGCGTGAAACATACTCAAACGATCTGGGGCGCGGTCGTCGTCTTGACGCTCGCTTTGGTGTTGCCGTTCGGCGCGCCGTCGAGCGCGGTACCCGTGCCGACACCGCCGCCGCGTACCCGCGAGACGCCGACCGACTCGCCGCCGCCGGGAACCACCGCGTCCGATCTGCTGCCGTTCGATTCGAGCGTGATGCTCGTCCTCGACGATGCGATCGGGTCCGCGATCTCGCAACGCAATCAGGTCGCGCGCGCGCATCTCCGCGACGCGCTGGTCGTGGGCGCGAAGACGCTCGCGCCGGCCGGTGCGCCCGTCTCGATCGACATCATCGGTTCGCAGGGCGCCAAGGCCGGCGACATCTACGGCTACGTCGACATCTCGATCGAACCGCTCGTGCTGAGCGACGGGAGTCGTCTGCCGCTCCGCGCGCCGTACTCCCA
>JALYSX010000320.1 GCA_030854585.1 Vulcanimicrobiota bacterium | reverse complement strand
CTACCGCCGCGGGCGCGTCCATATCCTCGATCGTGCAGGACTCGAGTCGATCGCTTGCGAGTGCTATCGGATCAACGTCCTCGAGTTCGACCGGATTTTATCGGATCGGGTTTCGCCCGAGGTGGCCTCTGTAACCTAGCGGACAGAAGAACCCGAAAGCACCTGGTAGTAATTAGATGTTGTCTTGCAGGTTGGCGCGTCGCGCAAGCTGGCCAGGATGCGCAGCTACCGCAGGAACCCTCTTGACGCGTAAAGCCACCGGGAATCGGATTCTCGACACGATTCCCGACTCCGAATTTGCCGCGCTCTCACCATCGCTGAAGCCTGCAACCCTCAGATCCGGCGACATCCTCTACCAACCGCGAGAACGGACCGCCCGCATCTATTTCCCGACCGGCTGCGTGCTCTCGGTCATCACCGTCATGCAAGACGGCGGCGCCGTCGAGATCGGCACGGTCGGACGCGAGGGCATGAGCGGCGCCCACATCATGCTCGGTTCGCAGAGCATGCCGAGCCAGATGCTCTGCCAGGTTCCGGGCGATACCCTCAGCATCTCGACTGAAGAGTTCGAACACGCGGTCGAAAGCGGCCCGGTCCTACGCTCGCTCGCGCGCCGCTATACGCGCGCGCTCTACAATTTCATGGGCCAATCCGTCGCCTGCAACCGCCTGCACGAAGTCGAAGAACGTTGCGCGCGCTGGCTCGCCCTCACCCACGACCGGGTCGACTCGGACGAGTTCTCACTCACCCAAGAGTTCCTCGCGATCATGCTCGGCGTCCACCGCCCGAGCGTCAGCGTCGCTGCCGGAGCGCTGCAGAACGCCGGATTCATCCGCTATAGCCGGGGACGCGTCGTCGTCACCGATCGCGCCGGCCTCGAGGACGTCGCGTGCGAATGTTACCGTTTCGGCGCCGACGAGTTCGCCCGGGCGCTCTCGCCCGAATAGACCGCTCCTAGGTGATCCGCAGCGTGAGGATCGCGACGTCGTCGGACGTCTCGCCCAGGAGCAACGCTTCGTGGAGCGTGCGCGCGGGACGTTCCGAGCGATACACCTCGGGCCGGGCAATCGCTTCTGCCAGGGCGCGTTCGCCGGCGCGGATGTCGCGGGATTGCTCCAGGATTCCATCCGTGACGAATGCGATCAGATCGCCCGCTTGCAAGGCGATCTGCTGCGCCGGCGGTTCGAACGGCGTCCGCAAGCCGAGCATCAATCCGCCCGGCGCGAACGGGGACGAAACCGTACCATCGCGGAGCAACACCGGCAGCGGGTGCCCGGCCAGCGCACAACTCAACGTCAGCGTCTCCCGATCGAGGACCGCGACTAGAGCGGTTGCGAGCGCCCGCACGTCGTCGAGCCGAAGCGTACGATCCGCAGTGTCGAGGATCCGCGTCGGCTCGGCCTGCATCATCGCCGCCGCGCGCATCGACTGACGAATCGCACCCATCGTGACGGCCGCCCCGAGTCCGTGCCCCATCACGTCGCCGATCGTCAGCACCACGCGGCCGTCCGCGATCTCGAACGCGTCGTACCAGTCGCCGCCGACGGTCGCATCGGTGCTCGCCGGCACGTAGATCGCATCGAACGAAAGGCCGCGCACGATCGGGAGCCTTCGCGGGATAGCGGCGGCCTGCAACGTCGTCGCGACCAGAAGTTCGCGCTCGTACCGGCGCGCATGCAGCAGCGACGACGCGACCCGGCGCCCGATCTCTTCGGCAAGCGAGACGTCGCGTTCGTCGTAGTCGTAGCCCCGCCCGGATGCCAGGCTGAGCGTGCCGATCGCCTGATTCCCGCGCATCATCGGAACGGTGATAATCGTCGTGATCCCGAGTGCGTGTCGGAGATCGGCGATCTCCTCACCACCACCGCCGGTCCCGTCGTTCTCGCGCACCACTACCGGCTTCCGCGTGCGCAGGGCGATCGCGACCGGTCGATCGGGCGTGCCGACGGGATCGGCATCCATCAAGCGTTGCGCGACGTCGCGCGGCACCTCGTTTCTGTGCGCCGACACGACGCGTCGGACGCGCCCGTCTCCGTCGATCATGTCGAACAGACAGTAGTCCGCGACCGTCCGCACGATCGCATCGGCGATGTCTCGCAGCGTCTCGTCCGAATCGAGCGACCCGTCCAGCGACGTGCCGATGTCCGCCAGAAAGCGGAAGTAGCCCTCCGAGCGCCGCTGCTCGGTGATGTCGCGAGAGACCGCCAGCAGTTTCGACGGCGTACCGGTTTCGCCCGGAAGCGGCGTAACCACGACGTCCCACCACTTCGGCGAGCCGTACAGCGTCGTGAAAAATCCCGTGAAGCGTGCGGCCTTGCCCGCGCGCGCCGTGGCGATCGCCACGAGGGCGGCTTCCCGATCGCCGCCCTTCCAGAAGTCCGGCCAGTACAACCCGCGAAACGCCTCGAAATCATCGATTCCGAGCAGCTGTTGGCCGTCCTCGTCCATCTCCAGTAACCGACCCTCGAGATCGAGGACCTTGATGCACGACGACGAGTAGTTCACAAAGGCGTCGAGAAGGCCACGATCTTGCCGCTCTCCCGATGATTCGTCCAAAAGCGCGTGCCATCGTACGCCAACGCGCGGGCCGCGAACGGGATCCGGGCGAGGTCCTTGCAGATCGGCTTCTCGCCGTGCGCATCGACCCGCGTCAGCCAATAGTCGTTCGAATCTTCGTCGTCGGTCGTGAGCAAGTAGAACTTCCCGCCGACGACCACCTGACCGCAGATCCCGTGCTGCACGTCGATCGTGCGCGTGACCGCGCCGGCGTCATCCACGCGTAGGACCCGCTTGTTATACCACTGGCTGATGTAGAGCGACTCGCCGTCGAACCCTAACTGCGAACCCGTATCCTCGGGGCATCGGAACGTGCCGCTCTCTTTGAAGCCGTGCCCGGGGACGAACCGCTTCACATAGCGATCGTCGTCCGGCGCGGTTCCGATCAACACCCGCAACTCGTCGCCGACGACGGTCATGCCCCATGGCTTGCCGGGCACCTGCGCTTCGTCGGAGACCGTCCAATGCGCGGTGTCGATCGCATACAGGCGTTCGGTCTCGATCGAACCCATCCAGAGCGAGGTCCCGTCGAAGGCGAGCGCCTGGGGGCGTGGTGCCGGCGAGGGCAGGCGAAGCAGTTCTTGCACGTCGTTCATGCCCGGTGGGTTAGCGTTGGCAGAGGCAACCCCTCTCCGCGTAGAACCTCACCGCATGCTACTGCTCGGGATCGAAACGTCATGCGACGACACGGCCACCGCCGTCGTACGGGACGGGCGCGACGTGCTCGCATCCGTCTCGACCAATCAGGACGCGTTCCACGCCAAATACGGCGGCATCGTCCCCGAGATCGCGAGCCGCCAACACGTCGCGCTCCTATCGGCCGCCGTCGAGGATGCGCTCGACCGCGCCGGCACCTCGCTCGACGCGATCGACGGCATAGCTGTCACCCGCGGACCGGGATTGATCGGCAGTCTGGTCGTCGGCGTTGCATCCGCGAAAGCGCTCGCGTTCGCGACCGGCAAGCCGCTCTACGGCGTGAACCATCTGCACGGCCACATCTTCGCCGCGTTCCTCGACCGGCCCGAACCGCCGCGCTACCCGTTCCTGACGTTGCTCGTCTCGGGCGGTCATTCGCAACTCGTCGCGGTCGATTCGCCGACGCGTATGCGCGTGATCGGCCGAACCCGCGACGATGCCGCTGGCGAAGCCTACGATAAGACCGCCCGTCTGCTCGGCCTCGGCTTCCCGGGCGGGCCCCAGATGGATGCCCTCGCACGCGACGGCGATGCGAAGGCGTTCGCGTTTCCGCGCCATCGCCCCGACGGCGACGCGCTCGACATGTCGTTCTCCGGTCTGAAGACGTCGGTGCGCTACTTCCTCGAATCTGAAGCCGGCCGCGATGCGAAGCCGGCCGACGTCGCCGCCTCGTTCCAAGCCGCCGTCATCGACGTGCTTTTGGCGCGCGTCGATGCGGCCTTCGTGCGTGCTCCCTATATGGGCGTCGTGCTCTCCGGGGGCGTGGCGGCCAACTCCGGCCTGCAGGCCGCGCTCAAGTACTGGGCGAGCACGCACGATGTCGATGCATTCGTGCCACCGCCGAAATACTGCACCGACAACGCCGCCATGATCGC
>JALYSX010000129.1 GCA_030854585.1 Vulcanimicrobiota bacterium | reverse complement strand
ACCAGGGTGCGCACGATCCATGGCGCGCCGTTGGAGTTGGGAGCCGATGCGACTGCGGCGGAGCGAGCGGCCTTCGGACGCGAGGTGGCGGCGGCCTCGACCGCACCGAATCGGATCGGGCTGTTCTCGGCGCACCAGATGGGGACGGCGCGGATGGCTGCCGAGGCGTCCCGCGGCGTTATCGACGGGGCCGGTCGGGTGGGCGGACGCGAGAATCTGTTGGTCGCCGACGCGAGCGCCTTTCCGCTGGCCTCCGGCGTGAATCCGATGCTGACCATCGGCGCGCTCGCGCGGCGGACGGCGACGCAGGCGCTCGAGCGACTCGCGTAGGACAACGAGCCCGGATGGATATCTTGCAGGACGAGTTCTCGCGCGTCGGGCGCTTCATCGACGACTACTTGGAGCATCCCGAACGGTACCCGGTGCTCGCACGGACGAAGCCGGGCGAGATCGCGGCGGCGCTGCCGGGGTCCGCGCCCGAGACGGGTGAATCGTTCGATGCGCTGATGGACGATTTTGAGCGTGTCATCCTGCCCGGCATCACGCACTGGAACCACCCGCGGTTCTTCGCCTACTTCGCGACTAGCGCGGCGCCGGTCGCGATCGCCGCCGAAGCGCTCGCGGCGACGTTGGACGTAAAAGCGATGCTTTGGCGTACGTCGCCCGCCGCAAGCGAGCTCGAAGCGGTCGTGATGCGCTGGCTCGGAAGATTGCTCGGCGTGCCCGATGCTTTCACCGGGATCATCTACGATACGGCCTCGATCGCCGGATTCACGGCGCTTGCGGCGGCGCGCGAAGCGCTCGACCTCGACATCCGGCGCAAGGGCATGACGGGACGCGATCTGCCTCAACTGCGCGTCTACATCACCGCGCACACGCACTCGCACGTCGAGAAGGCCGCGATCGCGCTCGGGATTGGTCAAGAGAACGTCGTCAAAATCGCGTGCGACGGATCGTTCCGGATGCTTCCCGCGGCGCTCGACGCCGCGATCGCCGCGGATCTTGCCGCCGGGCATCGCCCGATGGCGATCGTCGCGACCGTGGGGACCACCTCGACCACCTCGATCGATCCGGTTCCGGAGATCGCCGCGATCGCGCGCGCTCGCGGCGTCTGGCTGCACGTCGATGCGGCGTATGCCGGAGCTGCCGCGATCGTGCCCGAGTTCCGTCACATCCTCGACGGTGCGGATCTGGCCGACTCCTTGGTCTTCAATCCACACAAGTGGCTATTCGTGCCGATGGACTGCTCGACGCTCTTCATCCGTGACGAAGCGCTCCTGCGGCGCGCCTTCAGCCTGGTTCCGGCCTACCTCGAGACGACCGACGGCGACGTGCGCAACTACATGGACTACGGACTCCAGTTGGGGCGTCGCTTCCGCGCCCTCAAGCTCTGGTTCGTGCTGCGCTACTACGGCGCAGAGGGCTTGCGCACGCATCTTCGCTCGCACGTTGCGCTCGCGGCCGAGTTCGCCGGCTGGGTCGCGGCCGAGCCGGATTGGCGCGTGGTCGCGCCGCATCCGTTCTCGGTCGTCTGCTTCCGCTTCGAGCCGGTCGGAGCATCGGCTGAAGCGACCGACGCGGCCAACCGCGAGATCCTCGCGCGCGTCAACGCCGACGGGGCGGCTTTCCTCTCGCACACCGAGATCGATGGGCGCTACGTCCTGCGGCTCGCGATCGGGAACCTACGGACCACCCGCGACGACGTCGCGGCGGTCTGGGTCGCCCTGCGAGCGGCATGCTGAAGGCGATGCGCGCGCGGATCGAGCCGAGCACGATGGCGCTCGCAGCGATCGTGCTCGGAACGATGCTGGTCGGTCTGATCACCAATCTCGCCTTCGCGAACATCCGGACGGATGCGCGGGCGGCGAACAATTCCCGACTCGACCTGCAGACCATGTTGGTCATCGTGATCGACGAGGAGACGGGTATCCGCGGATATGCCGCGACCGGTTCTCGACTCTTCTTGCAAGCGTACCAGGACACCAAGGCGCGCTACCCGAGGTAGCTCGCGGTTCTGGAGAAGGCCGCGAAGAACCGCAACCTTTCCATCATCCAAGACGACCTGAACGCGCTGCGGACGAGCCACGCCTCATGGCAGATCGAGGTCGCGGTACCGATCGCGAAGGGGACCTCGTCGGACGATTCGGACGGGCGCCTGCGCTTCGGCAAGACGTTGATGGGCCGCATGCGCAGAAGGCGCTGGTCGAAAAGCACGCCGGCAAACTGGCTGTGCACAGCGAGGTCGACCGCGGCACGTTCTCGGTCGCGTTTCCGCACATCGGAGCGATCGAACGCGCCTCCCACGTCGCCGTCGCAGACGCAACCCTCGGCCCGTTCATCGCCTACGAACTCCGCTCGCAGGGCGACCGCGTCCGCGAAGACAAGAACCTCAAAGAACTGCAAGAGCGCTTCGCGGTCGATCCGAGCGACGTCGTCATCATCGACCGCGACCGAGCCCGCTGACTATGCGACGATCCACGCACCGCTCGAACCGGCGAACCCGCGCCTCATCGGCATCGGCGGCGCGTTGCAGGCTGGGTGGGACGCATCGGTTCCGAAGACCTTCTTGGCGACCAACCTCCTCGCAGCACTAAAAGCCACCCGCTCATAGACCACCCCGGCAAGCGCCGATTCAGTACAAGCGTAAGTAGGCGCGATGTTCCCATTCGTGGACGGCTTTGCGATACGTCTCATACTCCGAGAGCTTGGCATCCTTAAACGCGTGGTAGATGTGGTCGCCGATGGTCGCACGCACCACTGCGTCTGATTCTAGCGCGTCGATCGCTTGGCGCAGCGATTTCGGCAGTGTGCCGATGCCGCGCTCGTGGCGTTCTTTTTCGCTGAGGCCGTAGGTCGTACCGACGAGGGCGTTCCCGGGGAGGGTGCGTTTCTCTACGCCGTCGCCGGCGGCCCCGACGAGTGCGGCGATCGCAAGATACGGATTGCAGGCGGGGTCGGGGCTGCGCATTTCGATGCGGCGCTGGGCGATTGCGGGTACGCGAACCAGTGCGTTTGCACTGCGTTCGGACCAGACCGTGTAGATGGGCGCGTCCCAGGCGGCGACGAGGCGCTTGTAACTGTTCACGGTGGAGTTGCATATCGCGGTGGTGGCTGCGGCGTGCGCGAGCAGGCCGCCGACCGCGTAGAGGACCGTGTCGTCGTCGGCTTCGTCGCTCAGGCGGAGTTCTACGTGGAGGCCGCTGCCGGCGCGCTCTTCGATTGGTTTGGGCATGAAGGTGGCTTCGAGGCCGAAGCGGGCGGCGACGTGCTTGGCGATCGTTCGGACGGTGAGGATGTGATCGGCGGCGCTCAGCGCGTTGCAGGCAGCAAGGTCGATCTCGTGTTGGCCGGGACCGTGTTCATGATGGGCGCTGGCGACCGGGACGTTCATGGCTTGGAGAGCGGCGACCATCGCGTTGCGGGCCTCTTCGCCGCGATCGTTGGCGCTGAAGTCGAAGTAGGAGCCGACGTCGCTCGTCGAGGTCGAACCGAACCGCGCTCCGGTCTGGGTCTCGAAGAGATAGAACTCGATCTCCGTGCCGACGCCGATCGGGCCGAGGACGCTTGCGTCTTCGAGCGCGCGTTTGAGCGTGGTGCGCGGGCAGCCTTCGAAAGGCGAGCCGTCGGGCATGGCAATGTCGCAGATGAGGCGGGCTTCGGCTCCGTCGCCCGCGTTCCACGGGTAGAGGGCGAAGGTGCTCGGATCCGGGCGGAGTTGCATATCGAGTTCTTCGCCGCGGACGAATCCGTCGATCGAACCGCCGTCGAAGGTGACGTTGCCGTCGAGCGCGGTCTCCAGCTCGCCTGCGGGGATAGAGACGTTCTTGCTGACGCCGAGGATGTCGGCGAAGACCAAGCGGACGAATCGGACGTCGCGATCTCGTGCGAGCTTGAGCACGTCGCGTTTGGTCGCGGCGCGTTTCGGTTCGTTAGGAGTGGAGCGCATCGATTGCCGTCGCCATTCTGAAAGTGAGTTGGTCGTGGGGACTATCGAGCGAACGCCCGCAGATCTCGCCGATCTGGCGGAGACGATAGAAGACGGTGTGCCGATGGACGTGCAGTTCGGCGGCTGCCGTCTTGACGTTCTGACCGCACGCGAAGTACGAGCGTAGCGTCCGCTCGAGGTCGGTCAGATGTTTCTCGTCGTATGCGCGCAGTGGTGCGAGGGTCGCAGCAGCGAACGCGACGAGCGCACTCGTGTCCGCGCCTTCGAAGAGGAGCGCATAGGCACCGAGTTCGTCGTATGGGATGACGCGGCCGTCGCCGAAGATGCGCCGGCCGATCGCGAGGGCGGCGTAGGCCATCCGCGCGCTGCGGCCGACGTCGGCGGCGCTCTCGAGGCTGCCGACGCCGCCCGTGATCGAGAGACCGGGGTGCTTCTTGACGAGTGTCTTAGGAAGCAGCGTAGCGGCGGTGCGCGCATTTGCGGCGTCGACTTCGCGCGGGGCGGGGACGAAGATCAATGTTCCGCCGTCGCGTTCGAGGAGGCCGACGCTGGCTTCACCGGACGCGAACGTCTCGGCGGCGAGCGCCGCGCTCTCGGGCGGTTCGAGCGCGATCGCGACGTACTGCGCGGCAAGCGCGATGCCGCGTGTCACCGCATCGACGCGAGCGGCGGCGACGTCGCGATAACCGCCGGTCAGAAGCCGTTCCCAGAAGGCGCGTCGGCGGCCCGGGTTACCACCACTCTCGCGGGCGAGTTCCAACGCGATTGCGGCTGCTGTCAGGCGGAGCGCGCGCGTTGCGTTGGGGGTGTCCTTGGCATGGAGGACGATCTCGCCGAACCGGGCCTCACCGGCCAGTAGCGGAAGGCGGATGACGGCACCGTTTCGGGCCGTACCTACGTCGGTCAGACGGCGTCCGTCGGCGTCGTTCACGCTGACGCCGGTGCCGAGGCTCTCCGCCAGGTGCGAGGCGAGCGCGCGCGCGCCGCCGCCGGCCGCCGCGACTTGCGCGAGGCCCTCGGCAAATACGACCAGGTCGTCCGGGGTCATAGGCGACTACTTTCGGCGAATCCCGCCGATGACCTTAGGAATGGATGCTGACGATCCGCGTTCGGTACTCGAATCGCTCCGTGCCGGGGACTCGCGACGCGGTCGTGCTGCACGATCACGACGGCCTTGGTCGGCGCCATTGCGGCCGCCCGGGAGCTGACCGGCTTTCCGGCCTCCGCGGTCACGGGCCCACACTATCGCGAGCACGTAAACCGAACGATTGGGAGCGCGTCGAGGACGGTGCGGAGACCGCCCTCGAGGGGAACGCCGATCACTTCGAGAGTTCAATCCGCCACCGCGTCGGGAGCGTGATCCCGGTCGAGATCTACGGATTGACGGGCTTGCCCAACCGCGTACTATTTCGACGATCGTATCGCCCAGACCATCGCGACCGGCGAAGCGGTACGATCGCGGCTTCGCGGTCATGTACCTGGATGTCGACCGGTTCAAGGAGGTCAACGACGACTTCGTCCACGCCGCCGGGGACGCGCCGTCCTGTGTGAGGCGGGGCGCGCGCTTGCGAAAGACCCTGCGCGAAAGCGACACGGCCGCACGCTTCGGCGGCGACGAGTTCGTCGTGCTGCAGCCGATCGTCGACGGCGCGGCCGATGGCCGACCTCGCGCGCAAGATCGTCTCGGAAACGTATGACGCCCATGCAGGTCGGTCAGTCCGAACGCGAAGTGCACATCTCGATCGGGATCGCGCTCTATCCGCAGGATGCCACGACGGTCGCGTTGATAGAT
>JALYSX010000117.1 GCA_030854585.1 Vulcanimicrobiota bacterium | reverse complement strand
AAGTCCCTTCACCGCATTGCTAGAGAAGAATGCGCTCATCCCGGCGTGGGCCTCGCACGGCGAGGGCCGCCTCGCCGCAAGCGACGAGCATCTCCGTGAGATCGCGGAAGGCGCACATATCGCGTTCACCTATGAAGGCGGCGCGCCCAACGGCGCCGCGCTCGATTGCGCCGCCCTCGTCAACAAACCCGGTAACGTGCTCGCGATCATGCCCCACCCCGAACGCGACGGCTGGAACTTCAACCATCCTGGCCGCACGGAAGGCGAGAACCCTTTGATGCCAAGCGGAGGAAGTGCGTTCTTCAGAAGCTTTGCGGCCGCTCTGAAATAATTAATCACGAGGGTGTGAGCCTGAATCTGCTCGCCGTTGCAGCGTTGGCGCGCGCCGTCGGACGAGAACGCTAAGGATTCTCTTTGGCGTACATCGCGCCGTTTGCGTAGTCGAGGTAGAGCATGAGCGAGGAGAGCGCGTCGCGGCCGAGCAGGCCGTCGTAGCCGGGGATCTCGCCGAGCGCCGACTGCGGGACGATGAGCGGCACATCTCTCGCGATGATTCCGCCGAAGTTGCGATCTTCCACCTGATACTCGACCGCCTTTACGGCGCCGCCGACCAGCCGCAACGTCCACGTACCGGGGAGCAGGGTGCTACTCGGGAGGCGATCGTAGTAGTGCTGGTAGGCGACCGTATTGCCGGCGCCGGTGTCGAGCACGAAGTGGCCGGTCACGCCTTCGAAACTGACCGGCACGCGCGGCACGCCTTCGTCGGTCTCGATCGCGATCTTGTGCAACGCCGGATCCGCAAGCGGCGCCGTCCCGGGGGGATAGACGGTGAGCCGCTGATGCTTGAAGTCGATCGCGAAGACGCCGCTTGCGAAGAAGTCGTGGCCGAGCAGGCCGACGATCTTGGAATCGGACATGGAATCCTCGACCGCAACCTCGGAGAACGCGACGTTGGTAAGACGCGCACGACCGATCTGCATCTCCGGCAAGATCGTCCGCGCGACGCCGTACGAGCCGCCGAGACTGGCGCTGGCCTTGTCGTAGGCGACCAGCCCGAGTTCGCGCGCGACGTCGGGATTGATCGTCATCGCGCTCGAGCCGGTATCGACGCCGAAGTCGAGGCCGCGCCCGGCGATGGTCATGCGCACGATGATCCGGCCGGAGTCCATCCGCGCGGGCAGCACGATCGGCGTATTCGAGGTAAACGTGAAGAGCGACCGGCTCGCGGGCGGGTGCGTATCCGGTAACGGCGGCGTTGCGCGCGCGAACGTGAGGATGCTCGAACTGTAGTCGTTCTCGGGGCGCCCGTCGCTGTAGGTGTGATGATACGCACGCATCTGACCGAACGTGTTGCGGTAGTCGTCGTAGACGTCGACGTGGGTGAGCCCGTCCTTGCCGTCGACGATATCGCGCACGAGCAGATAGCTGGTAGCGTCGTAAGAGCGGACTTCGCGGTTCCCGTCGGGCGGGTCGAGCTCGACGGAGATCCACGGCCCCGCGCCGGTACCGATGATGTGGACGGCGTTGCGCGGATTCTCCGGATGCGCGAGCGCGCGCGCGTTCGGATCCTCGCGATCCGCAAATCCGCTCGGAAAGCTGACGATCCCGTTCTCGTCTTGCGTCCAGTCACGACCGCGGTAGCTCCCATCGGCGATGACGAACGGCCCGCCGACCTCGTGGGCGACATAGTCGTCGCCGTTCAGATAGCTTGTGCGCATCCGCTCCAGGCCCCCGGTCTTCGATCGCACGACGATCCGGTAGGCGCCGGGCGCCAGCACGCCTTCCGCGGCCGCGGCACGGCGAAGCACCTGGACAGCAGTGAGCGGTGCCGCGGCGACGGGGACGGCCGCGTAGGCGACGACGAGACCGACCAACGATGCAAAGAACCCGCGCACGTAAGTCCCGTTCGACAGTGAGGGCGCATCGCTTTCGCGACACGCCCTCTCGGCTGGTGCTAGCCCAGGTCTGACACCGAAATGCTAGCACGGTTCCGGTCAACCTTCAAGGCCGATCGGGTGGAGATGGAAGGACTCGAACCCGAAAGAGGGCGGGCTTCTCGACTCTCCGCGCGTATTAGGGGCACATGCCGCGCCTCGTAGCCATTC
>JALYSX010000101.1 GCA_030854585.1 Vulcanimicrobiota bacterium | reverse complement strand
GAATGGGAGCGCGATGCCGCGATCGCGTTCGTGGCCGGCCAGGCCGTCCAGGATCGCGTTCGGGAGGGGGATCTCGTCGTGGGCGACCCCGTCGATCCCGAGCAGGCGCAACACCGACCGCTCGACCGCGACGGTCGAGTGGCCCGCGATGAACTCAGCTACCGGCGCCACCACGGCGGCCGCAAGCGAGCGGCAGCGATTGACGGCCGCGGAATCGATCCGGAGTTGCATAGCTATAATTTATCGCGAAGATAGTCGCCGAGGCCTTCGGCCCAGGTCGGCATCGGGATGCCGAGCGCGGCCAGACGCTCCGAGGCCAGGGCCGAGAACCGGGGGCGCGGCGTCTCAGGTTTCCACGCTTCGCGGGAGATCGGCTCGAGCGGCCCGTCCACGCCGGCCCGGCGGAGCGCTTCGGCCGCGAAGTCGAACCACGATACCGCACCCTCGTTCGCGGCGTGGTAGAGGCCGTAGGCGGTGGTCGCCAGCAGCCCGCGCAACGCGACCGCTACGTTTGCAGCGTAGGTCGGCGAGGCGAACGAGTCGCTCACGATCTGCTGGGGTTCGCCCGCACGGCCGCGTTCGAGCACGCGGTCGACGAACGTGTACCCCTTCGACGAACTGATGCGCGTGGCGTAGAGCCCGCAGGTGCGCACCACGAACGCCGCCATCTCCAAGCGCTCGACGCGGCGTTCGCCCTCGAGCTTGGACGCGCCGTACTGCGAGAGCGGATTCGGCTCGTCGGCCTCGTCGTACGGACGCTCGGTCTCGCCATCGAAGACGTAGTCGGTCGAGAACGTGACGAACGCCGCGTTCTCGCCACGCGCCGCGCGCGCCATCCGTTCGACCGCCGTCGCATTCACCGCAAACGCACGCTCCGGCTCGCGCTGACAGAGATCGACGTTGTGAAAGGCCGTGCAGTTGACAATCACATCGGGCGCGTTCCGCACGACGGCGAATGCGACCGCGCGTTCGTCTTCGACATTCGTCTCGGCGCTCGACGGCGCGACGATCGTACAATCGGTCCAGCGGCGCACGATCTCAGAGCCGAGCTGCCCGGATCCGCCGAAAAGCAGGACGCGCATCAGCGACGCACCGATTGCACGCCGATCGAGATCGCGGTCGCAAGAGCCGTGACCGCCGCTCCGCCCGCGAGCACGTGCACGACCGCATCGAGCGACGGATGATACACCGCGAGTGCGATCCAGGTTCCGGCCGATCCGGCGACAACCGACCAGCCGAACGCGAGCCGATGTACCGCGATGCCGTACGAACCGAGCGCCGAGATCAGCGCGACGCAGAGCATCGCCGCGCCGTACCAGATGAGCAGCGCGTTCGGCACCGCGAACGCCGGCCCGACCAGCACGCGCACCAAGAGCGGACCGAAGAAATGGAACACGAGCAGCGCGAGCCCGCCGAGCCCGAGGACGACGCCGCAGCTGGCGAACAACACCCCGCTCGTGCGTTCGCCGCGTGCGTTCCGGTCGGTGGCCTGCGGTAGCAACACGGCCGGCACGAAGCCGACGCCGAATAGGACGATCTTGCCGCCGAGCGAAGCCGCCGAATAGATGCCTGCCTGGGTCGCATCGAACGCGTGCTTGACGATCACGACGTCGACGTTGCCGAACAGCGACGCGCCGACTGCCAGCGCCGCCGAACCTGCGGTCGCATACGCGATCCGCCGCCAATCGTAGCGCACCGGTTCCTCCGGCGCCTGCATGGTACGCGCGAGCACCCGCGTGACGATCAGCACGGTACCCGCCGCACTGCCGACGACGAAGCCACCGAGCGCGCCGAAGAGTTGCCAGCCGATAGCGGCGAAGGCCAAGGTCGCGACGATCTTGGTGACGCCTTCGACGAACGCCGAGATCGCATAGCCCTCGAAGTCGTGCAGCCCCTGCGCGAGTGCGCGATATGCAGCGGACGCGAGGGTCGCGACCATCAACAGCGCGGCCAGTGGGATTGACCACGCGGGCGCATGCAAGAATGCACCGAGTGGCACCGACGCGAGCCCCGCCGCCAAGACCAATGCGAGTGCGAGCACGATGCCGACCCGTCCGAGGCCGACGGTCAGGCCGCGCAAGTGCGCGCGATCGTCGCGCGCGCGGAACTCAGCGGCGAAGCGAGAGATCACGGGCATCGCGATCACGGCCGGCCCCGATGCGAGCGCCATAGCCGCGAGCAACGCGTAGAGCGTGCCGTAGCCGGCCGGACCGAGCGTCCGGCTCGCGATCATATGAAAGACGAAACCAGCGGCATTGACGAACATTGAACCCGCAAAGACGAGTGCGCCCTGTCGAAGAAACGTATTCGAACGCAGACGCGCCATGGCTACTTGCACGCTCCCCAGTACGACGCGCGCACGGGGCGAGCCCCCGCCGCACGGAGAATGAACGCCGCATGAATGTCCGCCCGCTTCCCATCACAGGTGCCCTGCTGATCGTTCCCCGCGCCTTCGCAGACGAGCGCGGCTACTTCAAGGAGACGTTTTCGGCGACGCGCTACGCCGAAGCTGGCATCCTCGAGACGTTCGTCCAGGACAACGTCTCGAGCTCCGATCGAGACGTCCTTCGCGGCCTGCACGCTGACCCGCGCATGGCCAAGATCGTGCAAGTGCTCGCCGGCTCCGGTTTCGACGTCATCGCCGACATCCGCCCGGAAAGCCCGACCTACGGTCAATGGTACGGCGAGTGTCTCCGCGCCGGAGAGCACAAGCAGGTCTACATCCCGGCCGGCTGCCTCCACGGATTCCTGTCGCTCGAAGACGGGACGCTGCTCACCTACAAGCAGAGTGCCCTCTACGATCAGGCAAGCGAGACCGGCATCGCCTGGAACGATCCGACCCTCGCCATCGCCTGGCCCCTCGCAGGCCGCATCCCGCGGCTCTCGCCCAAGGACGCGGCGAACCCGTCCTTCGAGACGCTCGCTGCGCTCGGCCCTCAGGGTGACAGTCCGGCTGTGTAACTCTTCCGTCACCCGGCGGTAGGAGAGGGCACAAGGACCGAATCGAGAGGGGATGGCCATCGAGGGTCGGAGCGACGAAGCTCTGGTGCTACAGGTTCGAGAGGGGGACCCCGATGCGTTCGGGGTCTTGGTCGACCGCTACAAACGCGGGATCGCCAACTTCATCGGCGCCGGCGTCCGTAGCCCGTCCGACATCGCGGACCTCTCGCAGGAGACGTTTCTGCGAGCGTACGCGCACCTCGGGACCTTCAATCCCCAACTCGGGAAGTTCTCGACCTGGATCTATCAGATCGCACGCAACGTCGTGCGAACGCACCTCGGGAAATCCCAGAAGCGTCCGCCGACGCAAGAGCTGCCCGAAGATCAGACCCTCGAGAACGCGCTTCCCGACTGCTCTCGCGACGCGGATCCGGCAGGCGGGATCCTCCGCGACGAAGCCGAGCGCGAAGTGCGCGACGCGATGGCGGAACTCCCGGAACGAACGAGGACGGTACTGGCTTTGCGTTACTTCGATAACCTGGAATATCACGCGATCGCAAGCACGATGGGGTTGTCGCTAGGCAATGTCAAGACGCTGATCCACCGCGGCAAGGTCGCGCTCGCGCAGAAGATGCGCGATCGCGAGAGGCGCGCCTTCGCATCCACGCGCCCGACCGGGCGAGGGGGGTTGAATGCGCTGCTCCTGGTGTGAACCGCGGCTGGCCGAGTATCTCGAAGGCACGCTGACCGCGCGTCGCATGGCCGTCGTCGCGCGCCACGTGCACGGTTGCGCATCGTGCGCGTCGCTTGTCGAAGAGCTCAAAGTCGTCGACGCCTTGCTCGCCACCTCGACGCCGGCCGATCTGCCGGAGAACTTCACGTTCGCGGTGATGGCGCACGCGCGCTCGATGCCGCTACCGCAGCCCCGCCTCGTGCCGATCTGGCTCGCCGCCGCCAGCTACGTCGTCGCCGTCTGGCTGCTCGCGGGCGGATGGTTCTTGGTGCGCGGGACCGGTGCATTCGTCGCTGCCGGCCATGCGCTCGCGCCGTTCGGTCGCGGGCTGAGTTCGCT
>JALYSX010000312.1 GCA_030854585.1 Vulcanimicrobiota bacterium | reverse complement strand
TGCGGCCGTTGCACTGCCCGACTTCGTCCACGAATGGCAACCGATCGTCGCGACCATGGTGGCCGTGATCGCCGCCCGGTTCGCGCTGGCTTACGGGTTGCTCGCGCTCGCTCCCGGCATGATACGCTCGTGGAAGACGGTCGTGCGCCTGGCGGGGGTCCGCGGTGCGCTTGCCCTGGCGCTCGCTCTGGCGTTGCCTCAGTCCCTTCCCGGACGCGTCATCGCGATCGACGCGGTCTTTGCGGTGGTGATCGTGACGATCGTGTTAGGCGCCTTCGCGACCGAGCCGCGGATCGAACGACTGGATCTCTAGCCGAGCCACGGCTCGGGGTCTTCGAGCTCGACGCCGACGTGGACGCGCCGCGCCAAGACGAACAGCTCGAGCGCACCCGCATCCAGCAGGCGACGCGCAAAGGCGTTCGGTTGCGGCCAACGCGGAGTCCGCAGCGTGCCGCCGACCGCGATCGTCGTCTCGGGTACGGCGCGCGCGGTCGCGAGCAGAGTGCTGGTGACGTCCGCGCCGCTGACGCTCGACCAGGTGCCGCCGCTCGAGCGCGTCTCGGCTTCCATCGCGGCGACGATCGGCGGGTCGGCACGGCCCGGTTTGCCGACGTGGACGACCGCGAAGCTGGCGTGCAAGCGCGCAGCGATCTTGCTACAGCGCCGGATCAACGGAAAATCTTCGGGGCATGCGGCGACGCTCAGTAGCAGCCGGTCGAAGGGCGCCGTCGGCGTCTGGCGCCCGTCCGCGCGCAACGCTTCACGAACGGCCAGCTCGCGCAAAGCGCGCAGGTTCTCGGCCTTGAAGAAGTTGGCGAGCGCGCTCTCGATCTTTTCGGCTCGATAGATCTTTCCGTCGCGAAGGCGTTCGCGCAGGGTCTCGGGCGTGACGTCGACCAGGATCAACTCGTCGGCCAAAGCCAGCACGCCGTCCGGCAGCGTCTCGCGAACGGTCGTTCCGGTCAGTCGGAAGACCGCATCTCCAAGCGCTTCGAGGTGCTGGATATTGAGGGTGGAGATCACGTCTATTCCGGACCGCAGAGCGGCCAAAACATCCCCGATCCGTTTCGGAGAGACGGAACCCGGCGCGTTCGTGTGGGCGAGTTCGTCGATCAGCGCGACCTGCGGATGCCGCGCGATCAGCGCGTCGCGGTCGAGCTCTTCGTACGTCGCCCCTCCGAGTGTGCCGCGCTTGCGCGGGAGCAATTCGATGTCGCGGATCATCGCTGCGGTCTCGGGGCGACCGTGCGTCTCGATGAAGGCGCCGACGACGTCGCGACCCTCGGCGCGCAACTGGTGCGCACGATCGAGCATTGCGAGCGTCTTGCCCGCACCGGCCGCGGCGCCGAGATAGATCGTCAACTTCCCATAACCGGTCCGCATCCGGTCGCGCACGGTCGCGCCGAGCGGGTGCCGGGAGAGCGGCGGGTCGGCCAGATACGTCTGATCGCGCGACACGACGAAGATATCGCGGCTGACGGGACGGTTCACCAGCTTTGCCGCCAGGTCGGATTTCGGCAGCGCGATCAGCGAGGCGTGAAGGTCGTTGGCCTCGGCGGCGCCAGTGACGTCGACGCAATCCAGAGCCAGGTCGAGCGCGGCCGCGACCGCTTCGCTGCGGCGCAGGAAGGCCTCCGGTTCGGTCAAGTCGTCGGGCAGGATCGCGGCGGCCGCCGACGTGCGCTCGGCGGAGACGGCCGGAATGGTGAGGTCGTCGATCGTCCGAAGCAGCAGTTCGCGCAGGACGATCAGGTTCGACTCTTTGAAGGCGCCGTCGAGCGCGCCCTCGATATCGGGTTGAGCGACCACCTTGCCGGCACGTACGCGTTGGCGGAGCAGCTGCGGCGATGCATCGAGCGCGATCACCTCATCGGCCTTGCGCAGAAAGGCGAGCGGAACGACTTCGCGGATCGCATACCCGAGCGCCACTTCCGCGACCGGCGCGACCGTTTCGAGATGAGCGATATTGAGCGCGCCGAGCACCGAGATGCCGGCATCGCGTAAGGCCAGCGCATCCTGCCAGCGCTTCGCATTGGTCGCGCCTTCGGAATTCTCGAACGCCAATTCGTCGAGTATGACGGCGTCCGGCTTGTCTTCGAGGATCGCGGCGAGCCCATCGAGGACTGGAAGGCCGGCCGCGAGTGCGTTCAACTCCGGGCGCTCCTTCGTATCGAGGCTCGCGATCGCGACGCGCTTTCCGGCTGCGACCAAGCGTAGGGCGTCCTCGATCAGGCGACGGGTCTTGCCTGCGCCGGATGCGGATGCGAGATAGATGACGATGCGCGAGCGCTCTTCGGGCGGACGGGAATCCATTATCCGGTCGGCGAGGCCATCTCGTGGATTCGTTCGCCGGCGCCTTCCTTGACGATCGCGATGATCGCATTGCCCGCCCGGAGTCGGGTGTCGCCGTCCGGAATCGTCAGTTCGTCACGGCCGTCGTCGATCGCGACGACCACGCAGTTGGACGGGAAGGCGGCGTCGGCGACCAGCGTGCCGTCGAGCTGCGAGCCGGGCAGGATGACCACGCGGGCGAGTTGGAGCTTGCCCTTGCCGAACAGGCGCATCGTCTCGAGGGCCGACCCGTAGGAGCACTCGTTGACGCGCTCGTTCAGCACGTCAAGGATGATCTCTGTCGACGAGATGACGGTGACCGGATCCTCGAGGTCGAGCGATTCGAAGATGGTCTTGTTGCGCGGGTTGTTGACGCGCGCGATGCACTTGGCCTTGGTCTTCTTCTTGGCGATCAAGACGACCACCAGGTTGTCTTCGTCGTCGCCGGTGTCGGCGACCACCACGTCGGCCCGCGCGATGCCGGCCTGCTCGAGGATCAACGGATCGCAACCGTCGCCGACGACGGTTACCTGGCGATCGATCAAGTTGTCGAGTTCGCGTGCCTTTTTCTCGATCTTCTCGACGACCAGCACTTCGTGGTCCTGTTTGAGCAGCGCGCGCGTCAGATACGAGCCGACTTTGCCGCCACCGACGATAAGTATGAACATCTACGCGGACTCCGGGAGCGGCGTGGCGATGGTGAAGCGTTGAGCGAATTCGCTGATCGCGTCGGGAGCGACGATCGCGTTGACCTCATCGCCGGCCTCGAGCACGAGGTCGTTGTGCGCGACCATTACGCTCAACTCGCGCCGGAGCGCGGCGATGCGGATGCGTCCCGATTCTTCGATGTCGCCGATCGTCTTGCCGGCGTTCTCCGCACCGACGGTCGCCGAGAGCGAGGTCACCTTGCCGAAGTCGAACGGCTGATTCGGATCCCACGGCGCTTCCATCAGCGTGTCGCGGATCATCTTCGCGCCGAGCGTGGTCGGGATGACGGTCTGCACGCCGAGCTCGCGGTACATCTGCCCGCGCGGCGGGTCGTAGATGCGGCAGACGACCTTCTTGATGTTGAACATCCGCTGCGCGATCAGCGCGGCCATGATGTTGCGATTGTCGCCGTCGGTGACCGCGACGAATCCATCGGCGGTCTTCGCGCCCGCGCGCTTGAGGATGTCGTAGTCGATGCCGGTGCCGACGACGACGTGGCCCTTGAACTTCTGTCCGAGCCGTTTGAACGCGGCCGGGCTCTCGTCGACGACGACCACTTCGTGTCCGTCCGCATCCAAGAGTTTGGCGAGTGCAGAACCAACGCGGCCGCATCCGACGATGAGATATCTCATGAGCGGAGGGACGTTCGCAGGCAGGAGAGCCGTCCCTCCGCGAGAATCTGAGGGAGCTTTCTCGGGGCGTGGCTCAGCTTGGTAGAGCGCTTCGTTCGGGACGAAGAGGTCGCACGTTCAAATCGTGTCGCCCCGACCAAATCAGATGCTGTCCCCCTTGCTCGACAGGGGGACAGCGACTTTTCCTACAGGCAAGATTGTGTTTTCGCGTTTTAGTCCCGCCGCGCTGCGCGTCGTCCGCGCCGCCGAGCAAGAGTGCCGGAACCACAACCACTACTACATCGGCGCAGAGCATCTGCTCGAGGCGCTGCTGCAGGAGCACGATCGTGCTATTCTGGCGGCGCTCGACGCCCAAAAGATCGATGCACGCGAGACCCACGCGGAGGTGCGGCGAGCGCTCGGTACCGGTGACGAACGCGTCTGGGAGGGAATTCTGCTGACCCCCCGCGTCCGCAAGATCGTCGCCGTCGCCGAGGAGCGGGCCGGCGCGCAAAAGGTCGAGCCGCTCGATCTGTTCGAAGCGCTCCGCGCCGAGGGTGGCAGCCTGGCCGCCGAGATCCTCCGACGCGCGGCCGTGCCGCGAAACCCGGCAGCCGCAACGGAGTAAGCAGAGCACGTGGAACAACTTCAGCATCTGGTCTTGGGCCTGATCGACCACTACGGACTGCCCGGACTCTTCGTCGGCATGACGCTCGGGAATATCGGCGCTCCGGTGGGCGCCGAAATCGTGATGCCGGCGGCTGGCGCGCTGGTCGCGACCGGCCATCTTCCGAACGTCTGGCTCACGATCGCGGCCGCCGTCCTGGGCGAACTCGCCGGTCAGAGCATCGGCTATGCGGCCGGGTACTACGGCGGTCGTCCGCTGGTCGAACGCTTCGGCAAGTACGTGCGCTTCGACCACGCGCATCTCGACAAGGTCGATGCGTTCTTCGACAGGTACGGCACCTTTGCGATCTTCATCTGTCGCTTCGTCCCGGTGATCCGCGGAATCGTCGGCATTCCGGCCGGCATCAGCCGGATGCACCTGGTCCCATTCTATCTGTGGACCCTAGCCGGCTCGACCGTCTTCTGCGGCGGACTGATCTGGCTCGGCATGGCGCTCGGCAAGCACATCGATCAGATCTCGCCTTGGATCCACAAGTTCGGCATCGGCATCTTAGCGGTCGTCGTGCTCGGTGCGATCGGCTACGGCATCTATGTCTGGCTCCGTTCGCGTAAGGCAAGCGCCTAGAGCATGAACGCCGCGCTCCAGCAGCGGCTCGCGCAGATTCCCGACGCGCCGGGAGTCTATCAGATGTTCGATGCGGCGGGCGACGTGCTCTACATCGGCAAGGCCGTCTCACTGCGCAGCCGCGTCCGCTCGTACTTCCAAGAGAGCGCCGCGCATCACGTACGCACGGTCGCGATGGTCGAGCGGGTGGTCGACGTCCAGACGATCGTCGTCACCAACGAGATCGAGGCGCTGATCCTCGAAGCGAATCTGATCAAGCGCTACCAGCCGCCATACAACGTGCGCCTGCGAGACGACAAGCGCTTCCCGTATCTCAAGGTCACGAACGAAGCGTTCCCACGCGTCGTCTTCACCCGAGTTGTCAAGAACGACGGCGCACGCTACTTCGGGCCATACACCGACGCGCACGGACTGCGCGAACTGATCGATCTCGTACGGCTGGTCTTTCCGCTGCGTACCTGCCGCGAACCGATCGACGGCAAGCGCCATCGACCGTGCCTGCAGTATCATATCAAACGTTGCCTGGCGCCCTGCGTCGGCTACCAGAGCGAAGACGACTACGATGCGATGATCGAAGAAGTGGTGCTCTTCCTGGAAGGCAAACAGGAGTCGCTGCTCGCGCGTCTGCAGGGTCAGATGGTCGCCGCCGCCGAGACCTACTCGTTCGAGACGGCCGCCCGGATGCGCGATCGAATCGTCGCGGTCCGACGCGTCACGGAGAAGCAGAAGGTCGTCTGGCGTTCACGTCTGGACATGGATCTGATCGCCTGTGCGCGCGCGCAGGGTCAGGCCTGCATGCAAGTCTTCATGGTGCGCGGCGGCAAGCTGATCGGCCAAGAACACTTCATGCTCGACGGCGTGCACGAGCAGAGCGACGCCGATCTGTTCGACGAGTTCCTCAAGCAGTTCTACACCGCGCGCACCGGGAGCGCGGCCGAAACGCCCGGCATCTCCGCTTTCGCGAAGGCCCGGACCGCACGCGACAACTCGTCGCCGATGCCGGAGAAGCGCGTGCGCGCGGAAGCGACCGCCGTGCCGAAAGAACTCCTCGTCCAAGCCGAACCGACCGAGCGAGCCGTGATCGAGAGCTGGCTCTCGACCCTGAAGGGCCAGCGCGTTCGGGCGCTCGTGCCGCAACGCGGACCGCGCGCCGAGTATCTGCGACTGGTGCAGAAGAACGCAGAGCAGAACCTCAAGGCGTACCTCGCGCATCAGGAAGTCCAGGAGAGCGCGCAGGCACGTTCCCTCACGGAACTCGCCGACGCGCTCGAACTGCCCGAGATTCCGCATCGGATCGAGTGCTACGACATCTCGAACATCCAAGGGACCAATCCGGTCGCGTCGATGGTCGTCTTCGTCGAAGGGCGCGCGAAGAAGAGCGACTACCGCAAGTTCAAGATCCAGTACGACAAGGGCCCGAACGACTTCGCGATGATGCAGGAGACGTTGCGTCGTCGCCTGCGTTATCTGCGCAAAGAGACGGATGAGGATGCGACCAGGACCGAACGCGAACTAGCCAAGAAAGAGAAGTTCGACAAGCGCCCGGGCCTGCTGCTGATCGACGGCGGGAAGGGGCAGTTGCACGCGGTCGTCGAGATCCTCGAGGAAATGGATATGACGGGTCTGCCGGTCGCGGGTCTGGCGAAGGAGCACGAGTGGCTGTACTTGCCCGGGCAGAACGAGCCGATCGTGCTGGCGCCGAACTCGGCCGGCCTGCACCTGGTCATGAGGATCCGCGATGAAGCC
>JALYSX010000311.1 GCA_030854585.1 Vulcanimicrobiota bacterium | reverse complement strand
GGTCGGGCGGATCGTTCGTCTACGTGCCCCCGGGCGTCGAATGTCCGATGCCGCTCCAGGCCTACTTCCGCATCAACACAGAGAACATGGGCCAGTTCGAGCGCACCCTCATCATCGCCGACAAGGGTTCCAAGGTCCATTACATCGAGGGTTGCACTGCGCCCAAGTTCTCGACCTCGTCGCTCCACAGCGCGGTCGTCGAACTGATCGCCTTCGACGATGCCTCGATCCGCTACACCACGATCCAGAACTGGTATCGCAACATCTTCAATCTGGTCACCAAGCGCGCGATCGCGTACAAGAACGCGACCGTCGAATGGGTCGACGGCAACATCGGTTCCAAGCTGACCATGAAGTACCCGGCCATCTACCTGATGGGCGAAGGCGCGCGCGGCGAGATCCTCTCGATGGCGTTCGCCGGCGAAGGCCAGCATCAGGACGCCGGCGCCAAGGTCATCCACGCGGCCCCGAACACCACCTCGATGGTGACCAACAAGAGCGTCACCGCACACGGCGGCAAGACCACCTACCGCGGACTGGTAGAGATCTTCCCGGGCGCGATCGGCGCCAAGACGCGCGTCAAGTGCGATGCCCTGATCATGGACGACCAATCCTCGAGCGACACCAAGCCGACCATGCGGATCCACGAGCAGCAGTCGACCGTCGAGCACGAAGCCAGCGTCAGCAAGATCGGTGAAGAGCAGTTGTTCTACGCGATGAGCCGCGGTCTGAGCGAGGCCGACGCGACCGCCATGATCGTCAACGGGTTCTTCGACTTCTTCGTCAAGGAACTCCCAATGGAGTACGCCGTCGAACTCAACCGCCTCGTCAAGATGGAGATGGAAGGCTCGGTCGGCTGACCTCGCGCTCCGCGCGGGGTCCTGACCGTGTGTCGTAGAAGCGCGTACCCATGAGTGCTCCGATAGCGCGCGTCTCCGACATTCCCGCCGGTACCACCAAGGCCGTCCAAGTCGACGGCGTGCCCGTCATGCTCTGCAACGTCGACGGGACGATCTACGCGATCGAAGATACCTGCTCGCACGATGGAGGCGAGCTCGATCAGGGCTGTCTCGACGGGTGCCAGATCGAATGTCCGCGCCACGGCGCGCGCTTCGACGTGCGAACCGGGGCGGCGCTGACGTTGCCGGCCGTGATCGGCGTTGCGACCTATACGGTGCGCGTCGACGGCGACGACGTCTATGTCGAGGCGTAGCGGCAAGTTCTCCTGGCGGCGTTTGGCCGCCATCGTTCTCGGCGCGCTCGCCGTCCCCGTGCTCCTGATCCTGATCTTCGTCGGCAACGTCTTCTTCGGCATGCACGCGGTCGCACGCACCGACGGGACGGTCTCCGGATTGGCGCTGCACAAACCCGTGCAGATCCTGCGCGACGGGCGCGGCGTCCCGCACATCCGCGCAAGCGACGAACACGACCTGTTCTTCGCCCAAGGCTATGTCGAAGGTTCCGATCGGCTCTTCCAGATGGACCTGACGCGTCGCTACATCACCGGCACGCTCGCCGAGGTCCTGGGCGCACCGGCGCTCGCTAGCGACGAGAGCGAGCGCGCCATTCCGATCGCGCAGATCGTCGCGGCGCAATGGGCTGCGTTACCGCCGCGCACGCGCGCCAACTTGCGGGCCTTCAGCGACGGGATCAACGCGGCGATCGCGCACGAGTCGACCCCGGTCGAGTTCCGCATCCTGTTCTATCATCCGCAACCATGGACACCACAAGACACGCTCGCCGTCGGAATGGCGACGGTGCTCGATCTGACCGACACGTGGGACGACATCGTGCCGCGCGATCGCGACTGGCGCTCAAAGGGGCCGAAGGGCTTCGACGAACTCCATCCGCTGACCGATCCGTGCTACGACGCGCCGGTGCTCGCCGGGCTTGCGAAGATCTCCGACGCGCCGAAGTGCGCCGCGCAACTCGCGAGCGCACTCGACACGCGCCTCCCGATTGGCAGCAACGAATGGGCGGCCGGCGGTGTGCACACCGCGACCGGGCGTGCGTTGCTCGCCAACGATCCGCATCTCCGGCTCGGAATTCCGGGCGTCTGGTATCTGGTCGATCTCGCGGCGCCGGGCATCCGCGTAGCGGGCGCCGCATTCCCGGGCACGCCCGGCGTAGTGCTCGGGCACAACGATCGGATCGCGTGGGGTTCGACGAACGGCACGGTCGCGTCGCTCTCGGTCTACGACCCTCCCCAGAACCTCGCGAAGAACGGTTGGCACGACGAGACCTTTGAGGTCCGCTTCGGCAAGACGGTGACGCAACAGGTCTATCGGACGGCGACTGAGTTCGGCGTGCGGCTCTCCGACACGCGCTTCGCACTCGTACGATGGGATGCATACACGCATCCGCGCTCGCCGATCGTAACCTTTGACGCCCTCGATCGCGCCAAGGATCTGAGCGACGCGCAGCGCGCGCTCGATGCCTATCCCGGGCCGACCCAGAACTTCGAACTCGCCGATGCGAGCGGGCGGGTCGGCTATCGCTTGGCCGGCGTAATTCCTGACGATCCGGCCTGGGCGCGCTACATCCACTCCGCGATCGATCTCGCGCATCCGTATCCGAACGTCCCGGACGCCAAGCTTCCGCGCGTCGCACCGGCCCGCGATGCGATCGTCTGGACCTCGAACAACAAGATCTACGCCGACGGCTACCCCCTCCGCTTGAGTCCCGAGTTCGCGCCGCCGTATCGCGCCTATCGCGTGGCGCAGATGCTGCACGGGCATACGCGCTACGATCTCGACTACTTCCGCCAGATGCAACTCGACACGCTCTCGATCCCGGAACGCGACTTGGTCCGCTACAACGACGAGGGGGCATACCGAAGCTGGGACGGTCGCATGTCGCCGGACTCGAAGGTCGCGACGTATGCGACCCTGGAGCGCATCGCCGCCACCGACCGTCACAATCAAGCGATGCCGCGCGTGCTGATCGCCCGCAGAGGCGGCGCGCATCGCGGCTCGTATCCGACGCCCGTGCTCGAAACGCTCGCACCCTGGGGTGTCGCCGGCGCGGTACAGGTCAAACATCCGCTCGCCGTGCTCGGCCTCTCGTTCATGAACGGCTCTCGCTTCCCGGGCAACGGCGACGCGTTTACCGTGCACGTGCAGGGCTCGGGGACTTCGCAGAGCTTTCGCGCGGTCTGGGACGTCGGGAACTGGGACGCGGGCGGCATCGTGATTCCGCAGGGCGAGTCCGGCCAACCCGGCTCCCCGCACTACACCGATGGCGCCAACGACTGGCTCGCGGGGAACTTGGTCGCCCTTCCGTACTCTTCGGCCGCCGTGGATCGTGCGACGTGCGCGACGGAGACGCTCTCGCCATGAGCGCGGCGCCTACGTTCGCGTAGGAGTTACGGCCCGAGCGCCGCGGTCAAAAACGCCTTCATCGTGTCGGCCGCCGACTGCGCCGCCGCCGCATCGCCCTCGGGAGTCCCGCCGAAGGCCATGCTCATGCCGCCGCCGAGCGGATACGATGTCATCGCATACTTCGCTCCGCGCAGTCCGCTCATGAACAAATGCCCCGCGTTCGGGTAGACGATCTCGCGATCCGCGTACGGATGCGCGTGCGCTTTCAGATAGGTCATCGCGACGTCGCACTGCGCGGGCGACGGCCAGAGTTGATCGTCGGCGGCCGCAAGGCAGAGGACCGGCCCATGGATGTTCTCGAGATGGAACATGGCCGCATCCGTAACGTGCGGATTCGCCTTGCGGGATGCGTCGTAGAGCGGCTCCAGAACGATCGGTTTGCCCGGACGGATCGACATCCCGAACGCCCGGCCCGCCGCCGCATCGGGCGGCACGCACGGAAGCTCTTTGCCGAGATACGTCCACGAACAACCCTTCGGGAAGTTCGCCTTGCTCAAACCCATGTAGGCGAACGGCGACGGAACCATCGCGACGACCGCTTTGATCTGCAAATAGACGCTGGCGGCGAGTAGCGCGAGCTCGCCACCTTTCGATCCGCCGACGATGCCGATCTTCGCCGCATCGACATCGGTGCGGGCTGCGAGTGCGTCGAGCGCGTGTCCGACCGTCTCGACCGGAATGTCGACCAACTCGTCGGGCGTGCCCGGTACGCCGAAATAGGCGACCGACGTCGCGACGTACCCCTGACCGGCATAGACCGCCGCGAGCTTCGCTTGCGAGTCGCCGCCTTCGGATCCGCCGAGCAGGATCAGCGCGGGGTGCTTGCGCGAATCGTTTGGAGAGCAGAGCGTGCCGACGTACGGCACCGAAACGGGCATACAGATCATGACGTTCCTTTCAAGAGTGCTTGCATCTGCTCGACGTGCGCGACGAACGCGTCGCGACCGCAGGCGGTAAGGCGAAAGCGCGTCTGCGGGCGCCGATCGACGAAGGTCTTCTCTTCATCGACGTAGCCGGCCGCCACCAGTTTCGCGATGTGCGCCCCGAGATTGCCGTTGGTCGTCTCGGCTGCGCGCACCAGCGCCGAGAAGGCGACCCACTCCGATCCGAGCAGCTCCGC
>JALYSX010000086.1 GCA_030854585.1 Vulcanimicrobiota bacterium | reverse complement strand
GAACCTCACGAACGTCGGAGCAGAGAACGGCGGTGCGATCCTCGATTCGACCGGACGCGTGTTGGTCGCTGATTGTCCCGGGCACGCGATCCGCTACTATGCGGCAGGTGCGACCGGCGCCGCCGCGCCGACGGCGACACTCGCGGGGACGGGCGACCGGGCTGCTCTGTCCGACCAACATGGTCCTCGACGGCGCGGGCAACATGTACGTCCTCCAGTCGAGCAGCCTCGGAACGGGTCCGTCGTCGATCCTCAAGTTCGCGGCCGGAGCGAGCGGCAACGTCGCACCGCTCGCGACCATCGCGGGTGCGAATACCACCCTGACGAGCCCCGAGGCTGGATTGGCGTACCGCTAGGAGGACTTTTAGGCCCCGGCCCCCGCTTCGCGAGAGGGGACGTGCCGGGGCCGCCGTATCTTCGAGAAGTTTTGAGCAAACGACGCGTCGCTGTCACGGGCCTTGGCGCCGTGACCCCCATCGGCAACACCCGGGATGAATTCTGGCGCAGGGTCGTCGCCGGCGAATCGGGCATCGCCCCGATCACCGCCTTCGATGCCAGCCCGTTCACGACGCAGATCGCGGGTGAGGTCAAAGATTTCGACCCCGAAGATCTGCTCGGGCGCAAAGAGGCGCGCCGGATGGACCGCTTCACGCAGTTCGCGATGGTCGCGGCGAAGGAAGCGATCGCGGATGCGGACCTGCCCGACGATGCGGCCTTCAAAGAGCGTGTCGGATCGGTGATGGGCACCGGCATCGGCGGCATCATCACGTTCTGGCAGCAGTCGGTCAAGGCCGAACAGGTCGGCAACTGGTCCAAGACGTCGCCATTTTTCATTCCGATGCTGATGAGCAACGCAGCGCCCGCCAACGTCTCGATGGCGTACGGCTATCGCGGCCCGCTCTTCTCCACCGGTAGCGCGTGCGCGTCGGCCAACGACGCGATCGTGGTCGCGTATAACTACATCGCGTACGGCGATGCGGATGCGATGATCACCGGCGGATCCGAGGCGGCCATCTCACCGCTCGCGGTCGGCGGGTTCTGTTCGATGAAAGCGATGTCGACGCGCAACGATGATCCGACGCGCGCGAGTCGTCCGTTCGACAAAGAGCGCGACGGCTTCGTGCTCAGCGAGGGCTGCGGCGTGCTGGTGCTCGAGGAGTACGAACACGCAAAGGCCCGCGGCGCAAGGATCTACGCCGAAGTGCTCGGCTACGGGCAGTCCGGCGATGCCTACGATATCGTCGCTCCCGATCCGGAAGGCAATGGCGTGAACCTGGCGCTGCGCCGCTCGCTCGCGCACGCCAAGATCAAACCTGAAGACGTAGATCATATCAACGCGCACGGCACCTCGACGCCGCTCGGCGACACCGCCGAATCGCAGGCGATCGAGAAGACCTTCGGCGATCACGCGAGCAAGATCGGCGTAAGCTCGACCAAGTCCATGCACGGACACACGCTCGGCGCGGCCGGCGGCATCGAGGGCATCGCGACAGTGCTCGCGGTCCATCATGACATCATGCCGCCGACGATCAACTACGAGTTTCCGGATCCGGATTGCCGGTTGGACTATGTGCCGAACGTCGCCCGCAAAGCGACCGTCAACGTCGCGCTCTCGAACTCGTTCGGATTCGGCGGTCACAACAGCGTGATCGTCTTCGGAAAGCCCAGCTAGCGCATTGAGCGGCGAAGCACAGCGCCGGCGACTGCGGGCGCTCGTGCGCCGTGCTGGCATCAAAGCGAGCGAGGCAGGCGACCTGACGATCGTCGAGCGCGCGTTCGCGCACAAGAGCTATGCGAGCGAACAGCGGGTACCGTCCTACGAACGCGCGGAGTTTCTGGGCGATTCGGTACTCGGTTTCATCACCGCGAACTGGCTCTATACGACCTATCCGGAGGCTCCCGAAGGCGAACTGAACTTCCGCAAGGCCCGGATCGTTAACGACGGCCAGTTGGCCGAGACGGCCCGCCGGCTTGGATTCCCGCAACTTCTCCTGCTCGGTGCCGGCACCCGCGACGGGGGCGGCGCCGAGAGCACCTCGATCCTGGCCGACGCCTTCGAGGCCTTCGTGGCGGCCCTCTTCCTCAAGTATGGCCTCGAGGATGCCTGCCGGTTCGTGCTCAAGCAGCACATCCACAGACTCGACCACGGGGTCGAACTGCGGGATGCCAAGTCGCGGCTCCAGGATTTGGCCCAGGGGAGCATGGGCGGGACCCCGGCCTATCGCGATGCGCAGGTGGGTACCAAGCAGGCGCCCGCCTTTACTTCCGTTGTAGAGGTGAACGGACGGGCGTTGGGAACCGGAAGCGGTTCCTCGAAGAAGGCTGCACAGCAGGCCGCCGCCGAGGCCGCCCTCGATGCTTTGCCCTCCGACGCCCCATAAGGTAGCCGTGAAACTCAAGAAGATCAAGGCCTTCGGATTCAAGAGCTTCGCCGACCCGATCTCGCTGGACTTCTCCAGCGGCGTAACGGCGATCGTGGGACCGAACGGCTCGGGCAAATCCAACGTGGTCGATGCGGTGCGCTGGGTGCTTGGCGAGACCTCGACCAAGCAGTTGCGCTCGGACAAACTCGAAGACGTCATCTTCAAAGGGAACGATCGCCGCAAACCGCTCGGCCTAGCCGAGGTCGCGATCACGTTCGACAACACCGATGGTAGACTGCCGGTCGAATTCAGCGAAGTCGAGTTCACGCGTCGCGCCTACCGCGCCGGCGAGAGCGAGTACTTCATCAACCGCAGCCAGGTCCGGCTGCGCGATATCGTCGAGATGCTGATGGGCACTGGCCTCGGGCCGGGTTCCTATGCGATCGTCTCGCAAGGGCATATCGATTCGATCTTGCAGAGCAAACCGACCGAACGCCGTGCGCTCTTCGAAGAGACGGCCGGCATCAACAAGTTCCTGGCGCGCAAGAAAGAGTCGCTCCGCCGGCTCGAGCAGACCGAGACCAACGCGATCCGCCTGAACGATCTGCTCGCCGAGATCGAGCGCCGCATACCGGAACTCGAGACGCAGGTCCGCCGCGCCAAGCGCTACCGCAAGGTGAGCGCGCGCGTGCGCGATCTCGAAATCCTCTCGTACATGCGCGCGTCGGCCTCGCGCCGGGTCGAGCGCGAAGAGCTCCGCATCGAAGCCGAGAAGACCGAAGAACGTCGCAGCCTGGCCGCCGCCAAGGCCGCCTCGCTCGGCGCGACGCTTGCCGATCTGCGCACCCGCACGTACCGTCACGAACTGCAGCTGGAAGAACTGCGCACGCAGGGACAGCAGCGGCGCGCCGAACTCGCGCGCACCGAAGCCGACTATGCGGCCGCGCTCGCGCGTCGCCAGACGCTCGAAGCGCAGTCGACCCAGACCGACGAGGACGTCGCCCGCGTCGCGTTCGAACGCGAGTCGCTCGCCGCTACCATCTCCTCGCTCGAAGAGCGGCTCGCTCCGCTGCTGCGCGATGTCGAGAGCGCGCGCGAAGGCGAACTCGCCGCCCAGAGGGCGCTTTCCCGGGCGCGCGCCCAGTTGGATTCGATCTTCACGCAGCTCCGCGCGGTCGAAGCGGCCGCCTCTGAGAACGCCGCGCGCAAGGCCGAGCGCCGCGTGCAGACCGAGAACCTGCGCAGCGAGGCCGAACGCCTCGAAGCCGAGACCCACGGCGCGCGCGCACGTGCCGAGCAGATGGAGATCGCGGCGGGCGCCGCCGCGCACAAGTTCGGCGAACGCGAACGCGATCTGGTCGCGCGCGAATCGCGGGCGCAGGAAGCCCGCGCGCAGTTCGATGCGCGAGAACGCGACGTCACCGTCGCCCAGACGACGCTCGCCGCGACGACCGAAGAACATCGCCGCTTCTCC
This sequence comes from Vulcanimicrobiota bacterium, assembly GCA_030854585.1. Classification (GTDB taxonomy): domain Bacteria; phylum Vulcanimicrobiota; class Vulcanimicrobiia; order Vulcanimicrobiales; family Vulcanimicrobiaceae; genus JALYSX01. The sequence continues at coordinate 294 of JALYSX010000086.1, read as the reverse complement.
GGCGAGATCGCCGGCGCCGAGTCGCGTCTGCATACGATCGAAGAACTCGAAGCGACGCTCGAGGGCCACGTGCCCGGCACGCGCGCCGTGGTCGAAGCCTGGCAGCGCGGCGAGCTGCGCGGCGTCGAAGGCATCGTCTCGAACCTGATCGACACCGACGAGCGCTTTGCCCGAGCGATGGACGTCGCGTTCGGCGCGCGCCTCTCCAACATCATCACCAGCACATCGGAAGATGCCGAGCGCGGCATCGAGTTCCTCAACGCGAAGGAGATGGGTCGCGCGACCTTCCTGCCG
>JALYSX010000079.1 GCA_030854585.1 Vulcanimicrobiota bacterium | reverse complement strand
AGCCAAGGGAGAGCGCACCCCCGACGCGATCGTGATCGCCGAAGGCGAAGCCCAGCACCTCGGCGACGAACCCGAACTCGACGAGAACGGCGAGCCCCGCCGGCGTCGTCGTCGTCGCGGTCGCGGCGGACGCGGACGCGGTGGTGCGGGTGCGGCCGCCGGCTCGAACGAGCGCCAGCCGCAGCAGCAGCAACAGTCTCGTCAACCGGCGCGCGCCCAGGCGGCCCCGGTCACCGATGCCGATGCCGACGACGATGACGATCGCGACGAAGACGAATCAACCCAATCCGCCACCGGCCAACCGGCCGAGGGCGAAACCGGTCATCGTCGTAGGCGCCGCCGTCGTCGTCGCGGACGCGGTGGTCGCGGAGGCGAGAACGGTGCGGCGACGGCCGAGCCGGGTTCGCAGCCGTCACCGGCAGTCCCGGATCGTCACATCTTCCGCGTCGGTTCGGCCGGCGATGCCGAGCCGACCGGAAAGGTCGCGCCCCGCGAGCCCTCGCGAGCGATCGCGACCTTGCGTCGCGCCCATCCGCCGGCCGTGAGCGCCCCGCCGCCGTCGTTGAAGGCGCCCGTGGAGTCGATTCAACCGACCAAACCCGCCCGGCGCCGCCGCCCGGAACCCGCCGGACCGGCACCGGAACTCTCGGCCAAGCGGATCGCCGCCCTGCCGCCGGCCGCTCCCGAGCCGACCCCGGCCAAGCCGAAGTCAACGCTCAAGCGCGTCGTCCCGAAGGCAAAGCCCGCGGCGAAGGAAGCCGCATCCGCGAAAAAGGCGCCCGCCAGGAAAGCCGCGCCCGCGAAGAAAGCAGCGCCGGCCAAGAAAGCCGCCGCTCCGAAGAAAGTAGCGGCGACGAAGGCTCCGGCAAAACGCAAGGCCAGCAGCACCGTTGCGACCTCGCGCAAGAAGAAGTAACGTCCTTCGAGACGCTCGCTTCACCCGCTCCTCAGGATGACGCGAGAAGGGCCCGGCAACATTGCCGGGCCCTTTGTCTATCGCCGTGTCATCCTGAGGAACGAAGCGTCTCGAAGGGGCGCTCCCGGTTACGGCTGCGAACCAGTAACGGGTGCCGGCGTGTTGACGCTCAACTTCGCGAGACGATCGTTGATGAAATCGATCGCGCGTTGGAGCTGGGCATCTCGTTTCGGATCTCCGATCACGGACTTCGCCGGTTCGTCGATGACGATGTCGGGCGTGATGCCCTTGTGATTGATGTCGTGGTTGTGCGGCGTCAGGTAGCGCGCGATCGTGACCTTGACGGCCGAACCGTCCGGCATCGGCCAGACGTTCTGCACGACGCCCTTGCCGAACGTGCGCGTGCCGATCAACGTACCGGCGCCGTCGTCCTGGATCGCGCCCGACGTGATCTCCGAGGCCGAAGCGGTGTGTCCGTTCACGAGCACGGCGAGCGGCAACGGCGGGATCGCGGTGTCGTCGGCTTCATACGTCGTGATGTTCGACGCGCGCTGTTCGACCGAGACGATCGGGCCGGCCGGGATGAACTTCGAGCTGACCGAGACCGCTGCGGTCAGATAGCCGCCGCCGTTCTCGCGTAGATCCATGATGATCGCCTGTGCGCCGTCGCGTTGCAGGCGATCGAGCGCGGTCGCCATCTCGACGGCGGTCTCGCTGCCGAAGACGCTCAACTGCACGTAGCCGATCTTGTTCGGCAGCATCCGTTCGTAGACGCTGAGTTGATGGATCTTCGCGCGCGTGATCGGGATCGGCGGCATGATCGCGCCGTTGCGCTGCACGATCAACACGACTTGCGTGCCCTCTTTGCCGCGCAGATGCGTGCTGGCCTTCTGGATCGGCATGCCCTTGGTGGTGAGCCCGTCGATGCTGACGATGATGTCGTCCTGTTTCACGCCGGCCTTGTCGGCCGGGCCGTTCGGAACGAGATTCGTCACGTCGATCATCTTGGTCGTGTCGTCGGCGCCGATCACGATTCCGGTTCCGCCGAAGTCGCCGCCGTTGAGATCGCCGTTGAGCGCGGCGTACTCTTTGGGGTCGAGGAAGACGGTGTACTTGTCGTGGACCGAACCGAGCATTCCCGAGATCGCCGCATACGCGAGCAGGTGGCTCGAGACTTTCGCGCCGGATTGCTTGGCGGCCGCGTCCACCGCGCGCGTCACCGCGCTCGCGTTGCCTTGCGCGTCGAGGCCGGCGTGGATTCGCGCGAGTACCGGCGCTTTCACGCCCGCATGTTTCATCATCAGGATCAGCGTGTCGTGCGCGCCGTCGAGGATGGTCTGCGGATCCGTCTTCTTGTAGTAGTCCCGGGTGACGTGTCCGTAGGCGACCGCGATCTCTTCCGAATCGAGCGGGGCGATGCCGGCGGCCGCCGACGAGGCGGGCAACTGCACGAGCATGAAGGCGAGGGCCGCCGCGAGGGCCATCGAGAGCGGGCGCTTGAAGGTCATGGTGTTCCTAACGAGCGAGTTGGGCTAAACGTGCCTCGGCGGCCCGAAGTTGTTTGTCGCGGGCCGTCCCGATCAGCGAGGGATCGTCCGCGTTCTGGTTCACCACGATGTCCGGCACGATGCCGCGATGTTGGATATCGCGCCCCATCGGCGTGACGTAGCGCTGGGTGGTGATCTTGAGCGCTCCGCCGTCCGGCCACTGGTAGATGCTCTGGACGACGCCCTTACCGAACGTGGTGGTGCCGACCAGCGTCGCCAGATGGTAGTCTTGCAACGCGCCCGAGGTGATTTCGGATGCCGATGCGGTGTATTTATTGACCAGGATCACGAGCGGTTTGAGGCCCGAGATCTGGGTGCCGAGCGCGTCGTCGTCGACCCGGTCTCCGTCGCGCGAGATGGTCGAGACGATCGTGCCGCTCGGCACGAAGTAGCTCGAGATCTTCACGGCCGCGTCGACCAGGCCGCCGCCGTTGTTGCGCAGATCGAGGATGTAGCCGCGCACGTCATGAGCGCGTCCGTCGAGAAGCGCTTTCTTGACTTCGTCCGCCGAGGTCGTGCCGAAATCCGCGAGCCGGATGTATTCGTAGCCGTCTTTGATCTCGGCGTGCACGGTCGGGACCTGGATCTTCCGACGGACGATCGAGTATGATTTGTGCGACTTGGGCGCCTTGAACGGATAGGTGTCGAGGCGCACGGTCGTGCCGACCTCGCCGCGGATCATCTGCTCGACGCGATCCATAGCCAGTCCCGCGATCGGCGTGGCGTCGACTCTGGTGACGACTTCGCCGATCGTCATGCCGGCGTGTGCGGCCGGCATATCTTCGATCGGCTGTAGGACGACGCGCTTGTCGCGGAGTTGGAAGATGTAGACGCCGATGCCGCCGAAGTTGCCGCCGTCGAGCGATTCGTTCAGACTGCGGTTCTCGCGCGGCGAGAGATAGAC
>JALYSX010000078.1 GCA_030854585.1 Vulcanimicrobiota bacterium | reverse complement strand
CGTCTCCGCGATGCAGCCTGCGTCGCTACCGACCACCCGATCGCACAACATTTCGCGGATCAGGGTCGCCGTCGCGGCGTCGGCGTACGTGTAGCCGATTCCGGTATGATCGCCCGCGCGAACCTCGACCAGCACGAGCGTGGTCGAGTTCCACTCGATCGTTCCATCCGACTCCGACGCATCCTCAGTCGGTATGCGATACGCACGCACCTCGAGACTGCGCACGATCGCGTCGAGCCGGGTCGAAGCCGCGGCGATCACGAGACGGGGTGGGGCAGGACGCTTGCCAGAACGCTCTTCATGCTCTCTTTGATCACGCCGCCGGCGTCGGGATCGCCCTTGCGCAGCGCCGAGAACAGATTGTGGGCCTGCTCCAGCGTGATGTGGGGCGGAAGCTGCGCGATATTCGCATCCACCACCACGTCGAACACGACCGGCCGGTCCGATGCCAACGCTTCGTCCCAGGCCTCGCCGATGTCGTCCCCGAGTTTTACCCGGATGCCGTGGAGCCCGATCGCGGTTGCGTAACGCGCGTAATTGAAGTGCGGCAGGTTCTGCGACGCTTCGTACTTGGGGTTGCCCGACTCGATCCGCATCTCCCAGGTCACCTGATTGAGATCCGAGTTGTTGAGCACCAGGAAGATCAGTTTCGGATCGTGCCAGCGCTTCCAATACTTGGCGACCGTCAAGAGTTCGGCCGTTCCGTTCATCTGCATGGCGCCATCGCCGGTACACGCGATCACCAGCCGATCCGGAAATGCGAACTTCGCCGAGATCGCGTAGGGTACGGCGGCCCCCATCGTGGCCAGACTTCCCGAGAGCGAGGACTTCATGCCGCGTTGGATCGCGATGTTCCGAGCGAACCAATTGGTCGACGTTCCGGCATCGCTCGTCAGGATCGCATTCGAAGGCAACCGCTTCGAGAGTTCCCAGAAGACCAGCTGCGGATTGATCGCGTCGCCGGTGACGTGCGCGCGTGCCGCCTCGTCGTCGTCCCAGGCCGCCTTCGTCTTCGCGAGTTTCTCGCGCCATGCCGGCTCGGTCTTCTGCTCCAGCAATGGGAGCAGAGCCCGAAGGGTTGCGCCGCTATCGCCGATCAAATTGACCTCGGTCGGGAAGCGCAATCCGACGTTGCGCGCGTCGATGTCGATCTGGACGCCGCGCGCGTCCGCTTCCTTCGGCAAGAACTCGGCGTAGGGATAGCACGTCCCGACCATCAGCAACGTATCGCACTCGTTCATCATCTCGTAACTCGGACGCGTGCCGAGAAGACCGAGCGTTCCGGTCACCCATGGCAGATCGTCCGGTAAGACGGACTTGCCGAGGAGCGCTTTGGCCGCGCCGGCCCCGAGCCGGTCGGCGATCGCGATCAGTTCGTCCTGCGCGCCGGAAGCGCCCGCGCCCACCAGCATCGCCACTCGCTTGCCCGCGTTAAGCACGTCCGCCGCGCGGCGAAGGTCCGTATCGGCGGGTACCACCACCGGCGCGGAATAGCCGATACTGCTGTGAGCCGTATTGTGCTTGTGCGGCGGTTTCGGGACCGCTTTGGCCTCTTGAACGTCTTTCGGCATGATGACGCAAGTCACCGTACGCTGCGCCGCCGCAGTGCGCACGGCGCGATCGATGACGTGGCGCAAGGCGGTCGGACTCGAGACCGTATAGACGTACTCCGCCACGTCTTGCATCAACACTTGCAGGTCGACTTCTTGCTGATAGGAGCTTCCAAGGGCGGTCGTCGCCGCTTGTCCGACGATCGCGACCACGGGCGTATGATCCATCTTCGCATCGTACAGGCCGTTGAGCAGATGGATCGCACCGGGTCCCGAGGTCGCAAGGCAGATGCCGACCTCGCCGGTGAACTTCGCATGCGCGCATGCCATGAAGGCGGCCATCTCTTCGTGTCGCACCTGGACGAACTCCAGCTTGTCGCCGATCCGATCGAACGCACCCATGATGCCGTTGATCCCGTCGCCCGGATACCCGTAGACGCGGTAAAATCCCCATTCTACCAAGCGTTCCAAGAGAAAATCACTACAGGTCGTCATCGTCGTCCCCTATCTACAACCCCTCGTAGATACCCGGCGATACGAGAGCATAAACGAGCGAGTCCGACCGGCATTTCGATTCCGAACAACCAAGCGATGGCCCTGGCGCCGGTTCGGATCCGCCTTACGCGCCTCCAGCCTCCGCCGCATCGTTGCCCGAGGCGCCGCGTGCCTGTTTCTCGAGTACCTCAAGAAATGGCTTGACGATGTCGATGGGCATCGGGAAGATGATCGTGGAGTTGTTTTCGCCGCCGACCTCCGTCAGGGTCTGGAGGTAGCGTAGCTGCATCGCCGCAGAAGTGCTTCCAAGGATCTGCGCGGCATTGGCCAAGGTCTGGGCGGCCTGAAACTCGGCTTCGGCATGAATGATCTTCGCACGCCGGTCGCGTTCGGCCTCGGCTTGTTTTGCGATCGCGCGAATCATGTTTTCGGTGAGTTCCACGGTCCTGATCTCCACGTTACTCACGTTGATTCCCCACGCTTCGGTCTGCGCGTCGACGATGGTTTTGACGTCCGCGTTGAGTTTGTTCCGTTCGGAGAGCATTTCGTCGAGTTCGTGTTCGCCAAGCACCGAACGTAACGTCGTCTGCGCGAGCATGTTCGTCGCGGGGAGAAAGTGTTCGACCTGGATAATGGCCTTTTCCGCATCGACGACCCGAAAGTAGAGCACCGCATCCACTTTCATCGAGACGTTGTCGCGCGAGATCACATCCTGCGTCGGGACTTCCATCACCACGATGCGCAGGTCCACCCGGACCATCTCCTGCACGAAAGGCCACAGCAGGACGAGCCCAGGTCCTCGCACGGCTTCAAACCGGCCGAGCGTAAAGATCACGGCCCTTT
>JALYSX010000068.1 GCA_030854585.1 Vulcanimicrobiota bacterium | reverse complement strand
CGACCGGCCCCTGGGCCTAGCGGGTTACTCGCAGGGTGTTCTGCGAATCGTTGCCCGACCAAATCGAGTGGTTGTCCGGACCGACGACCATTGCGTAGTAGTCGGGATTTAGCGATGCGCGATAGTCCACCAGGACCTTGCCGGTTCCGATCGTGCCGGCCGTTCCGATCGGGATCTCCCACAGGCCGGAGGTGGAACCGACGTAGATGTTTCCGTCCGGTCCCGCGCACATCGTATGCACGTCGTTGGCATACGCAGGGTACGACGTTTCGACGTAACCGCTTCCGTCGTAGCCGATGCGTGCTAGATGTTGACCCGAGCTGGACGAATCGAACCAGACGCCATCGACCGTCGCCGTCATCGGCGCGTGAGAGCCGTGCGGATAGAGCGTGATCGTACCGGACGGCGTTGCCTTGCCGACGTTACCGCCACAACCGAACCACACGTCTCCATCACGGCCAAGGACGATATCCCGGCAGTTACCCTGTGCGAGGGCGAACGGATAAGCGGTCCGTACGCCGGCGTTCGTGAAGACCTGGAGGCCCAGGTTGGTAAGCCCCCACATGCGTCCGTCGGCTCCGGCGATGAAGCGGGCGATGTCGCCGTCGGCGGTGGGTGGAGCGTACGGGTAGGCGGTCAGCGCGCCGGTCGACGGATCCAATGCGTAGACATTGTTGGTGTCGTCGGGAGCCGCGGTCCAGATGCGATGGTCGGACGCGAGCGCCAGGGCGGCGGGCCGTATCGGCACGTGATCGCCCGCTCGCGCGAACGGCCACTGCATGACCTTCGTCATCGTCGCCGGATTGAAGACGTCGATCTCGTCGGCCCGCTGATCCGCGATGTAGAGATTCGCATCTGCGCCGACGACGATAGCGCCGTCAAAGTACGTCGCGCCCTGGGGCCCGCCCGTATCGACTTGTGTGATCGCAGCCGGACTGCCGAGAAACACGCCGCCGGGCGTCGCGGTCGGTGCACCCGTCGGCGTCGCCGTCGGTGCGACGGTCGGAGTTGCGGTCGGCGTCGGCGTCGCGACGGCCGCGAGGTAGTAGAACACGAAGACGTACGTCTTGCCCGCCAGGAGCGAGGGTGCCGAAGCGGTGCTCGTCAGTACCGCGCCGTTGGTTCCGTACGCGATGTCGAGTTCATAGACCGGCGCCTGCGTGCCGGCATCGAGAAACGCCGCATGGATGGTCGTTCCGGGTTGCAGTACCGACGATGGGTACGTCATCGTGAATGCGGGGAACGAGTTCAGCGGGATGTTGACGCTAGGAGTAAACGTGTAGTACGCCAAGATCGTCGCGCCGGTCAATGCCGTTCTTTTCGCGATCAGCGGAGCGACTCCGGACGGAGCGCTCGCCGAATAGGTCACGGCGATGGTCGCGCCCGCCGGTGCGGAGGCGGACGAGAGGGAGACGGTAGCGACGGCACCCGAAGCAGCAGGCAAAGCCGCCGGCGCGCTGGCCGAGCCGACGGGCAGCGTCACGGAGGTGGGTGCGGACGGAGCGGGTGCCGGCGTCGGGATCGTGCCACCACTGGAGCAGGCGGCGAGGAGCGAGAGCACCGCGAGGAGCGCGGCGCTCTGGAGCGAGAGACGGGGCATACGGACCTCCGAGCGAGAGTGAGAATTAGACATCCGGTTCGGCTGACTCATGCGCGAGCAGAGCGCGGAGCGCAGCGACGTCCACGCGATCGACGACCACCCAGGATCGCGAAGCGTAGACGTCCGTCACGCGACAGTAGGAAGCGCTGCTCGGATGCCGGACGATACGCACCACAAACGTCGTGGCACCGGCATCGTCGGCCATTAGTAGAAGAACGACACGTTGTCGGTGCAGATATTGACGTCGGTGAGCACGCGCTTGGTCGAGTCGGAGTAGACCGCGCGAACGTCGTACATGCACGAGTCGTCGTCGTCGTGGAAGCGGATCATGCGGGCGTCGCCCGCCGAGATCACATCGTCGTCGCCGAGGACGTCTTCTTCCCACGTATTGTGGGAGTGCTTGGATACGTTCAGGGTGACGATCGTGTGGTCGCCTTTATTGTAGACCTTGAAGTCCCGGGAGTCCGAGGCGGCAGCGTGGAGAGCCGGAACGAGTGCGACCAGTAGGGCGGCCGAGAGGAGCATGCGCGAGAGGGTGCGGACCATGGTGGACTCCTTTGTTGAGCGGGCGATTGCCCCTAAACTAGCGTCCGACTCTCTCTGAACTCTCAATTCGTGTTGTATAGTAAGCCGATGCAACGTCTCTCGTCCCGCGGGCGCCTTATCGCCCTGCTCGCTATTGCCTTGCTCGTCCGCCTGGCGTTCGTGCTCAACGCCGGCTTCAGCATCGACGTCGGCGACTTCGAGGCTTGGGCGTCGCAGCTGGCGGGCGGGACGTTTGCCACCTTCTATCCGACCGGGGGGCACGGCTTCGCCGACTATCCGCCGGGCTATCTCTACGTGCTCTGGCTGGTCGGGCACGTCTACGCGTTGCTCGCGCCGCACGGCAACTCCGGCCTCTTCCTGGCCCTGGTGAAGGCGCCCGCGATCCTGATGGACCTGTTCGATGCGGCCGTGCTCTACGCGCTGGTCCGGCGGTACGCGAGCGAGACGTGGGCGTTGGGTGCGGCCGCGGTCTTCGCCCTTAACCCGGCCGCGATCTTCGTCTCCTCCGCGTGGGGACAAGTCGACTCCGTCTCGGGTGGCCTTGCGTTGCTGGCGGTCTACCTGATGGTACGCGCGGCCGACGACGACGATGATTCCGTCTGGCTCACCCTCGAAGCGTGGGTGGCGCTCGCCGCGTCGGTGCTCGTAAAACCGCAAGCCGCCGTACTCGCGCCGCTCTTCATCGCTTTCGCATTTGCCGCGCGCGACCGGATCGCTCCGCGCGTGCTCGCGACGCTCGGCGGCATCGTAGCCGCCTTCATCGTCGCGGCGTTGCTCGCGCGGCCGTTCCATCCAGCCGGTAATTCAATCGACGTGTTGATCTGGCTGAAGGGCATCTATCTGACCGGGTACGACGGCTACTCGTACAACTCGGTCAACGCCTTCAATCTGTGGACGATCGCACGCTCGTTCTGGCAGTCGGACACCCAACCGATCGCGTTCCTCTCGCAGCATCTCTGGGGCGAGCTGCTCTTCGGCGGCGCGACGCTCCTGATTCTCTGGCGCTATCTGCAGAAGCGTACGACCGAGTCGTTCGTCGAAGCGAGCGCTCTGATCGCTTTCGCCTTTTTCATCCTGATGACGCGCATGCACGAACGCTACGTCTTCGACGCGTTGCTCTTGCTCTGCGCGTGCATCTCCATCGGGCGACGCTACCTGATCGCGACGGTCGCGGTCACGGTGACGCTCTTCGCGAATCTGATCTACTCGCTCCAGTATTTGAGCGCGGTCACGAACCATATGCCCGGCGTCAACGCGTTCGACATCTGGGGCGCAGGCGATCACCTACTCTCGCTCGTCAACGTCGCGGCGTTCTTCGTGCTCGGCTTCTTCTATCTGAACGGTGAGGCCGGCGATGCGAACGCGAGCGCGCTGCCGAAGTCCCTGTGGCCCTCCATGCCTCCCGCGAGCGAAGGCGACCCAAAGGAAGGCATGCTCGGCCTGCTCTGGCCGCTTGACTATGCGCTCTCGATCGGCATCGGCCTCGCGTCCTTCGTGCTGCTCTTCATCAACTATTGGTTCCCGGCGGACAAGATCTTCGACGAGATCTATTTCGCGCGCGCGGCCGAGAACTATCTGACCCGCAACTATATCTACGAGAGCACCCACCCACCCGTCACCAAGTTGCTGATCACGTTCTCGACCTGGATGTTCGGCGGCATGGGGACTGGCGACACGTCATACGGGTGGCGCTTTCTCGACGTCGTCGCAGGCGCCGCGGTCGTCTGGTTGCTCTACGTCTTCGCCAAGCGGATCACCGGCTCGACGCTCTTCGCGTCTTGCGCCGCGATCCTGCTCGCGCTCGACGGCCAACACTTCGTGCAATCGCGCATCGCCACGCCCGAGGCGTTCGTCGCGTTCTTCTCGCTGGCCGCGATCTATACGTTCTACCGGTTCTGGATCGCAGCGCAAGAACGCGCGACGCCGCCCTTCGATTTGCGCGATTTCCTCACCACCCTGAAAGCGCGCGGACTCGGCGTACTCGCTTCGATCGTGCTTTCGATCGGCGCCGTGCTACTGCGGTTCCCGACCGAAGCGTTCTCGACGAAGGTCGTACTCGTCGTCTACATGGCGACCGGCTTCTACTTGGTCTACCGCCTGGTTCTCGAAGGGCGTCTGCTCAAGCGGACGTCGAAACCGCATGCCGCCGATCTCTGGCTCGCGCTCTTCTCGATCTCGGCCGCACTGCTCGTCACCAGCAAGTGGTACGGCGTGATGGTCTACGGCGTCGC
>JALYSX010000037.1 GCA_030854585.1 Vulcanimicrobiota bacterium | reverse complement strand
GAGCGCCTACCGTTCAAGCGGACCACACGCCGGTTGCCGATCTTCGGGCTCGGTTGTGCGGGTGGCGTCCTGGGTCTCGCGCGCGCCGCCGCGATCGCCGAGAGCCTGCCCGGAAAACTCGTCCTCTTCCTGGTCGTCGAACTCTGCGCGCTCTCATTCCGGAAAGATGAGTTCACCAAGAGCAACATCGTCGCGACCGCGCTCTTCGGCGACGGCGCGGCGGCGGCGTTGCTCTGTACCGAGGGCGACGGGCCGGCGATCGTCGCATCCGGCGAGTGTACGTTCACGAACACGCTCGACATCATGGGTTGGGAAGTCGCAGACGACGGCATGAAGGCGATCTTCTCGCGCGACATTCCGGCGCTGGTCGAGAACGAGATGCGCGGCGTCGTCTCGACGTATCTGGCCGAGTCGGATCTCACGATGGGCGACGTCGACACGTTTCTCTCGCATCCGGGCGGTACGAAGGTGCTTGCAGCGCTGGAACATTCGTTCGGCGTGCCGGACGGTGCACTGGTCGAATCGCGCGCCGTTCTCCGCGACTATGGCAACATGTCCGCGGCGACCGTGATGTTCGTGCTCGAACGCGCCCTCCACGGCGGATCGCTCGCACGGCCCGAGTTCAGGCGCGCTCTCGTGACCTCGATGGGTCCGGGCTTCACGGCCGCCTTCGCGACCCTCGAGCGCTCGTGATCGCGATCCTGGTCGTCTGCGGCCTGGTCGCGCTGCAGCGCCTACTCGAACTGCGCTACGCCGCTCGCAACACGCGGGCGTTGCTCGCGCGCGGCGCGGTCGAGACTGGAGCGGCCCACTACCCGTTCTTCATCTTGTTGCACGGATCGTGGCTGCTCTGCACCACCATCGTCGCGATCGTCACGTACGCAGGCGTCGACTGGTGGCTGATCGGACTCTTCGCGCTGCTCCAATGCGCGCGAATCTGGGTGATCGCGACCCTCGGGCCATACTGGACGACGCGACTGATCTCGCTTCCCGGCGCGCCGCTCGTCCGCAACGGACCGTTCCGGTTCGTCCGGCACCCGAACTATCTGATCGTCACAATTGAAATCGCTACCCTCCCCCTCGCGTTCGGAGAGTACCGGGTCGCGATCGTGTTCACGTTGCTGAACGCCGCCCTCCTCGCGGTACGGATCCGCGAGGAAGAGCGCGCGTTAGCGGGACGAGCGACCTAGAAGCGGTTGTCCAGGTTCACCTGGAACGTATCGTCTTCAGGTCCGAGTTTTGCGTGCAGATGTTTGCTCGGGACCCCGAGGTCGCGCTCCTCCGACGAAAGGTATCATGAGCTCCATCGACCGTCGCTACGAGTACACCGTGCTCGACGTCTTCACGACCCGCCGGATGGAAGGCAACCCGCTAGCGGTGTTCCCGCATGCCGACGGCATCTCCGACTCACAGATGCAGCAGATCGCACAGGAATTGAACCTCTCGGAAACCGTGTTCTTGTTCAAGCCGAGCGATCCGGGGAAAGCGGCCGCGCGTGCGCGCATCTTCACTCCGCGACGCGAGTTGGACTTCGCCGGCCATCCGACGATCGGGACCGCATCGGTACTCGCCGAACAGAATCCGGACCTCGTCGGTTTCACGATCGAGGAGAACATCGGACCGGTTCGGATCGAGTGCGAGTTCGATTCGAGTGGCGCTCCGATGTTCTGGCTGACCACGCCTCCGGTGCGTTTCTCCGAGACGCTTCCGCCGGAGGCGTGCGCGCGTCTTCTCGGCCTTTCGCCCGTCGACGTGGCGCCGACGCCGCCGCAGTTCTTATCGGCGGGAAGTCCGCTGCTGTTCGTACAACTCGCGAACCCCGAAGCGGTCGATCGCGCGGAACTTCATCAGGAGCATCTTGCCGAAGCGCTCGGTAGCGTGAACTCGGGCGGCACGTTCATCTTCGCGAGCCAAGGCGACGGGTTCGACGTGTATTCGCGGATGTTCGCTCCGCAGATCGGCATTCTGGAAGATCCGGCGACGGGGGGCGCGACCGGCCCGTTGGCGGCCTATATGGTGCGCTACGGCCTGATCCCGGCGGGTCGTGAAGTGCGCTTCACCAGCGAACAAGGCGTGAAGATGGGACGGCGCAGCCTATTGCACGTGAACGTGAGTGGGGCGTCGGAGCCGGTCATCAAAGTCGGCGGTTCTGCCATACGGGTGGTCGAGGCCACGTTTATCCTCGATCGGGAAGGCGGACGATGAAGAAATTCGACGGGGCCGGATTTGCGGAGACGCGCACGCTGCGCTCTTCCGCCAGTCCGTCACAATTCGAGACATCGAATATTTGAGACTGAAGAAGCGCTTGGTGGGCCTAGTAGGATTCGAACCTACGCGCTACCAGTTATGAGCCGGCTGCTCTACCGCTGAGCTATAGGCCCCAGCAAGCGCTAGATTCTTCCAACAAACGCTCCCATGCTCCCGCGGATTACCGGTCCGCGCGGGTTCTCACGAGCCTTTCACCGAGGATCTTCGGTTAGCGGAGCGCCTTGAACGCCTTGGCGCCCGGGTAGCGGGCGGCGTCCCCGAGTTGCTCTTCGATCGCCATCAGGCGGTTGTATTTGGCGACCCGATCGCTGCGCGAGAGCGAGCCGGTCTTGATCTGCCCTGCACCGGTCGCGACCGCGATGTCGGCGATGGTCGTGTCTTCGGTCTCGCCGGAGCGATGCGAGATGACCGACGTGTAGCCGGCCTTGTGCGCCATCTCGACGGCATCCAGGGTCTCGGTCAGCGTACCGATCTGGTTGACCTTGATCAGGATCGAGTTGGCGGTATGCTCGCGGATGCCGCGCGCGAGAAAGTCGACGTTGGTGACGAACAGATCGTCGCCGACTAGTTGGACCTTGTCTCCGATCGCCTGCGTGAGTTTATGCCAGCCGGCCCAATCGTCTTCGGCCAAACCGTCTTCGATCGAGACGATCGGATACGACGCGCAGAGCTTGGCATACAGTTCGACCATGCCGTCGGACGAGATGCCAACCTGCGGATCGCGCGCGTAATACTTTCCATCGCGGTAGAACTCGCTGGCAGCCGGATCGAGCGCGATCGCGATGTCGACGCCCGGCTTGTAGCCGGCCTTGTCGACCGCTGTGACGAGCAGATCGAGCGCCTCTTCGATACTGTCGAGTTTGGGAGCGTAGCCGCCTTCGTCGCCGACCTGCGTCGCCATCCTCTTGTGATGCAAGAGCGCGCCGAGCGCGTGGAAGACCTCCGCACCGTAGCGCACCGCTTCGCGCTCGTTCGCGGCGCCGAGCGGGACGATCATCAATTCTTGGAACTGCAACGCGCCGAAGGCGTGCTTGCCGCCGTTGATGACGTTCATCATCGGCACCGGCAACGTCGCGGAGGTCGGACCGCCGAGATAGCGGTAGAGTGGCAGACCGAGGCTGGTCGCGGCCGCACGGGCGACCGCGAGCGAGACGCCGAGAATGGCGTTCGCGCCGACCTTGGCCTTGTTCGGGGTGCCGTCCATCTCGCGCAGCATCGCGTCGATAGCGCGTTGATCGGTCGCATCGAATCCGGTCACCGCCGGACCGAGCAGATCGTTAACGGCCTTGACCGCCTTCTGCACGCCTTTGCCATTGTAGCGTTTCGCATCGCCGTCGCGCAGTTCGACCGCTTCGTTCGCCCCGGTCGACGCACCCGATGGCACCATCGCTTCTTCCACCACGCCGAAACTCGTCGCGACTTCCACCGCGATGGTCGGGTTGCCGCGCGAATCCAGGATCTCGCGAGCGTGCACGCCTTCGACGATGGGGCGGCCACCGCCGCGCAGCGCTTCCAACGACATCGCGCCTACTTCTCGATGATCCAACGCTCGAGGTCGTGCTTGCGCGTCACGAACTCGTTGGCGTCGAAGAAGATCGCAAGTTCGCGCTCGGCACTGGCCGGGCTGTCGCTGCCGTGGACCATGTTGCGGCCGATCGACTGAGCGAAGTCGCCGCGAATCGTCCCGACTTCGGCCTTGAGCGGATTGGTCGCGCCCATCAGTTGGCGGCAACCGTCGATCGCGCTCTCGCCTTCGACGCAGAGGGCGACCAGCGGGCCGGAGGTGATGAACTCCACCAAGCCGGCGAAGAACGGCTTGCCGTCGTGCTCGGCGTAGTGTCGGCGAGCCTTCTCGCCGTCGAGTTGCATGAGTTTCATCGCGACGATCAGGTAGCCGCGCCGTTCGAAGCGCGAAATGATCTCGCCGGATAGATTGCGCGAAACCGAATCCGGCTTGCAGAGGATGAGCGTACGTTCGATAGCCATAGAGCGCCCGTTTTACGGCCCTCGTCGCGCGGAACCTTGGAGGCCTTCCTTGCTAGCGCAGGCGAACGCGCCCGGGATGCCCGCTGCGCCGAACCCCTACGCTAGCGTCGAGGCCGCCCTGGTCGGGACGCCCTTCGCCCAGGTCCGGTACCTTACCGAGACCGCCAGTACGAACGAGGATGCAAGCGCCCTCCTCGGGCAGGCGGAGTCCGGTGGCCTCACAATCGTGGCGGACCATCAGACGACCGGGGCCGGGCGCAAAGGACGCAGCTGGCTTGCACGACCGGGCTCGAGCCTGCTCTTCACGACCATCCTGCCCGAGGCGTTTCCGGCGACCAATCTCTGGGCGGTCCCGTTCTGGACGGCTCTGGCGGTGCGGGCCGGTCTGGCCGCGTGCGGGATCGAGACCGATCTGCATTGGCCGAACGACTTGCTGGTCGGACCGCGCAAGATCGCCGGGATCCTGTGCGCGTCGCGCATCTCGGGGCCGCGTGCCCACGTCGCCTGCGGAGTCGGGATCAACGTCACGCGCACGCCCGAGGCCAAGGCGGAGATCGCGCCGGCGCCCGCCTTCTGCGACGACGTTGCGCCGGTCGACCGCGTGGAATTGCTCGCCACGATCCTCACCCAGTTCGCCTCTTCGTTAACGATGCTCGACGGGCCACAACGGGTCGCGCGGCGCTGGGAAACCGCGGCCGGTTTCCCCGGCAAACGCTATTGCATTCTCCTCGACGGAGCGAGCAAGCCGTTCGAGGCTGAAGCCATCGCACTTGCCACCGGCGGATCGCTCGTGGTAGATCGCAACGGGACGCGCGAGACGATCGCTTTGGCCGATGCCCGGGCGTTGCGCTGAGGCGCTGCTGCGTCGGCGGCATCCCGAACGCATCCTCCGAAATCAGGGACGGGAACGCCATCGCGCTCAAGGTGCAGCGCTAGACGCCGCAATGCGTCGAGATACCGAACACGCGGCGTGCCGTCGAGCACGTCGCCGGTCTGCATCCAGTAGCCGTCGCCCTCCGCATACTCTTGCTCCAACGTTCCGTGGAACCCGATCCCCGAGGGCAGCTCGAAGCGCACCATGCAGAATCGCATCGAGCGCAGATCGACGATCACGTCCCAGCTGATGCCGGTTCGAATGATCGCGCGAACTCAAGTGCAGTGCGTGTCCGGCGTCGCCGTCCGCGCACGTCGCAGCGCCGCGATCGGGGACGTCGTAGAGACCGGAGCCGTTCACGCTCTCGACCACGCATTCGACCGATAAAGACGTTGATCACGAGATCGTTAATATCTCCCGTTTTCGGCCGTCTGCTAAAGTTACGAGATTGTTTACTGTTTGTTCGGAAGAACCGCGCTATTTACGCTGATGGATGATGTAGTCGTTGCCGTCCGGGTCCTTGCCGAAGGCCATGTGGCAGACCGGCGATTCGAACGGGTCGGCGAGCTCGCCGCCGCGCGAGCGGATCCGGGCGACCGCCGCCGAGATATCGCCGACCGCGAACATGACGCCGCCCGAGTACATATCGCCGCCGTTCCAGACACCGAAACAGGTGCCGTCGGCCAGTTCGAACTCGGAGCCGCGCCCCTCGTCGTCGATCCCGGTCGGGACGATGCCGATCACGTCGCGGTAGAACGCGATCGCCTTCGCGGCATCCTTGGTGGCGTAGCCCGAGATGTCCAAGCCGACGATGTCGGCCGGGTCCGCGGCGTTAGACGAGGGATTGAGGACGGTGCCGGCATCCCGGCCGTTGCGGGCGTGGATGATGTACCCGTTGCCGTCCGGGTCGGCACCGAAGGCCATCGCGCAGCAGCCCGGCACCTCTTCCGCGTCCGAGATCTGGCCCCCGGCCCCCCGGATCCGGGCGATCGCGGCGCCGGCATCCCGCACGGCGAGCATCGCCATCGCGCCGGTCTTGTTCTTGCCGGTGTCCCAGACCCCGAACGTCTGGCCATCGGCCAGAGTAAACTCGGCGCCACGGCCCTGCTCGTCGATATCGGTCGGGGTCATGCCGAGGACGTCGCGGTAGAACGCGATCGAACGCTTGACATCCGTCGTCAGGTACGCTGAGAGATCGAGGCCGACGACCGCGTCGGCAGCCAAAGTGGTGTTCGTCATACCCTTAGCCTATCGGACGTATATGACAAAGACTGTCATATATTTCGCCGAACCCGGAATTTTGTGAAATCTCAGCGCTTGCTCGAATGCCTCCTCTTACTCCAGGGCGCGCGCCGTCAGACGGCCGGAGCCCTCGCGACCCGGCTGGGGGTCTCGGTCCGCACGATCTACCGCGACGTCGATGAGCTCTCGTCGGCCGGCGTCCCGGTCTACATGGAGCGAGGCCCGCAGGGCGGAGTCGTGCTCTCCGACGACTACCGGCGCGCCCTCGCGCAGTTCACCGGCGACGAACTCCAGGCGCTCTTCGCCGCGACCACCGGGCCGATGGCCGATATCGGCATCGTCTCGCAGCCCGCCGCCCTGCAGAAACTCGCGGGCGCGCTGCCGACGGCCCAACGGCTGGCTGCAGAGCGCGGGCGCGAGCGTCTGCTGCTCGATCACAACAAATGGTACCGCGGCGAACAACCGACCGAACTGCTCGGAGCGCTACGCGCGGCCGTCGCCGACGAACGCGTGGTGCGCATGCGTTACCGGGATCGTAGCGGTAGCGCGACCGAACGAGCGATCGAACCGCTCGGCCTGGTCGCCAAGGCCGGCGTCTGGTACCTCGTCGCGCGCGACATCGCGGCCGCGGATTATCGTTCGTTCCGCGCGCAACGCATCGTCGAAGCGACCGCGACAACCGCACGCTTCGTTCGTCCGGCCGGCTTCGACCTGGAGGCGTACTGGCGATCCTCGATCGCCTACATGGAAAAGGCGCCGAACGTTACGTACGACGTGACCCTGCGCGTTCGCGTGGAAGCCTACGATCGATTGAATGCGACTTGGGGTGCGACGCTCGCGGACGACGAGACACCCGGATTCGCGCGTGTCGGCCTGCGCTTTCCCAGCATCGATGCGGCCGTCTATCAGGTGGTCGCGCTCGGCGAAGCGGTGCTGGCGATCGAGCCGCCGGAGTTGACCGTTGCGGTCGTCGCGCGGGCGCGCGAGACGCTCGCCTTGTTCGGTTAGTTGCGCGTACGGCTGAGGCGCTGGTCGCAGGTCTCGCAGAAATGCGACATCTTGTTGTCCGTCTCGAAGATCGAGTTGGAGTAGTACATCGCGCAGCGCGCGTTAAAGCAGTGCTTCAATCCGAGCGCGTGGCCGAGTTCGTGGACCGATTCTTTGAGAGCGCGCTGGAAGAGGATGTTCTCGTCCGCGACTTCGCCGTAGAACTCCGAGCGGAGCCGGTGGAGCGAGATCGCCGCGACGCCCTGACCCTCGTCGGCATCGCCGAAGATGAACCGGTGCGAGGTCTTGTAAAGGTCGTACTCGGTGACCGCTAGGAGCAGGCCGCCGGCCTCGGGGTGGGCGCGGAGCACTTTGGCCGTCAGAGTCGAGAGGAAGAGCTGCTGGCGGGTGTTGTTGAGCGCGCTACGCGGCACCGAGAGCGAGCGCTCCACGCGCGCGCCATACAGGAAGCGCTCCTCGAGACAGAGCGCGAGGCGATCGAGAAACCCGCCATCGACGGTATTGATCGGGACGATACGGATTGGCGACTCCATCTTCGGCGGCTGACTTCGCCCCGCGCGGACGGAAAACTTGTCGAACTCGCGAACGCGGCAAGAAATGATTCTCGGAATCGGCCTGGACCTCGCCGAGGTCGCGCGCTACCGCTTCGACGAGCGCGAGCGTGCCTGGTTCGCGCGCAAGATCTACACCGAGGACGAAATGGCGTACGCGATGCGCAAACGCAACTGGCCGGAACGGCTGGCCGGCTTCTTCGCGGCCAAAGAGGCGACGCGCAAAGCGTTCGGCCACGCGATCGGCTGGCGCGACGTCGGCGTGACCCACGAGCGGAGCGGTAAGCCGACAATCGTCCTGTTGGGCGAGGCCGAGCGCCTGATCGCGGCGCGCGGCGTGGCGTCGATCCACCTAACGATCACGCATACCGAGACGACCGCAGCGGCCGTCGTCATCATCGAATCGTGATCTACGTCCTCACCCCCGAGCAGATGCACGATGCCGATGCGGCCGCCAGCGCGCAGGTCGGTGCCGACACGCTTATGCGCGCGGCCGGGAAGGCGATCGCCGCACGGATCGCCGCGCTCGTGCCGCCCGGTAAGATCGTGGCCTTCGCCGGTCCCGGAAATAACGGTGGCGACGCATTCGCAGCGCTGGCCGAGCTCGACTCGTCGTACGATCGGATCGTCTGCGCCGCCTACGTCGCGACCAAATCCGACGCACGCCGGGCCGCCGAAGGTCGCGCGCTCGCGACCGGCGTCGTGGTGCAGGCCTTTCCGCGCGACGGGAACGAAGCGCTGGAGATCGCGCGCGATGCGGTCCTGACGGTCGACGGATTGCTCGGTGTCGGCGCTCGCTTGCCTGTCGGCGAGGATCTTGCCGCCGCGCTCGTAGCTCTCGACGCACGCGAACGTCCGGTCGTCGCGATCGACATCCCAAGCGGATGCGACGGACTCACCGGTGCGACCGCGGCGGAAGCCGTGCGCGCGACCGAGACCATCGCCTTGGGCGCCTACAAGCCGGGGCTCTTGCTCGAGCCGGCCCGCACGCACGTCGGCACCTTGCGCTTTGCGCAGATCGGCATGGAGGGTGCGCTGCTCGCCTCCCAAGCGCGCACGTATGCGGCGGTCGACGATGCGGAACTGCTGGCGTTGCTGCCGAAACGCTCCGCAACGAGCGACAAGCGCGGCGCGGGCGCGCCGCTCGTCGTCGCCGGTTCGACCCAGTTCCCGGGCGCCGCCGTCCTGTGCGCGCGCGCCGCCGCCCGGAGCGGCGCGGGCTACGTCACGGTCGCGACCTCGGCGCGTGCGGCCCACGTTCTGCGCCAACATCTGATCGAGCAAGTGGTCGTCGCGATCGACGATGGCGACGATGTCGAGGGGGCCGTAGCGTCGCTGGTCGAGATCTCGTCGCGGAACGGCAGCATCGCGATCGGCCCCGGCCTCGGCCTGGACGACCGGACCGGCGCGATCGTACGCGGACTCCTCGAACGCACGACGCTCCCGTGCGTCGTCGATGCGAGCGGTCTGTTCCATCTCGCCAAACATCTCGAGCTGCTACGCGATAGACCTGTGGTGGTCACGCCCCACGCGGGCGAGTTCGCGCGCCTCTCCGGCCAAGGCACGATCGCCCCCGGCGAGCGGGTCGCGCGGTTGCGTGAGTTCGTCGAACGGACCGCGATCGTCACCTTGCTGAAAGGCCCAGATACGCTGATCTACGACGGGACGACGATGCATCTGAACGCGAGCGGCTGCAGCGCGCTTGCGACCGCGGGCAGCGGTGACGTCCTGACGGGGATGATCGCGACGCTGCTCTCGCAAGGATTGGCGCCGGTCGATGCGGCGCGCCTGGCGGCCTACTGGCACGGCCGAACGGGGGAACTGCTCGCGCGGGAGCGACGCGTCGGCGTCGTCGCCGGCGATCTGCCTGACGCGCTCGCGCGCGCCCTCCCGTAAGGGCTGGCTAGGCAGTCTGGCGACGGCCCGGCCGTTCGGCCGGAGGTGCGCGTGGGCAAACGGGCTCGGATGATCATATGCTGATTGCGAAAAGACCAACCCAGGAACGTCGTATCTACTTAGGATTTACCGAGGAGCGCGCGCAAGCCGTTCTCGTCGAGGATCGGCACCTCGAGCTTCTCCGCCCGGGCCAGCTTGGAACCGGGGTCCGCCCCGGCCACGAGATAGTCGGTCTTGGAACTGACGGCCGAAGCGACCTTGCCTCCCGCGTCGGCGATCAGGGCGGCGGCCTCCTCGCGGGTCATGCGCGGCAAGGTCCCGGTCAGCACGAACGTCTTGCCGGTCAGCGCACCGACCACACGCGCGCGCTTAGGAGCCGTCATCACCACACCTGCGGCCCGGAGCCGCTCGATCACGCCGCGATTGGCGGGCTGCTCGAAGAAGAGCGTGACGGCGCCCGCGACCTCGGGCCCGATCCCACCGCTCGCCTGCAATACCTCGGTCGAGGCCCCGGCCAGCGCATCGATGCTGCCGAAGTCGTCGGCCAAGATCTGGGCGGTTTGCGCTCCGACGAAACGAATGCCGAGGCCGGTCAACAGGCGCGCGAGTCCGCGTGACTTGGAGCCTTCGATCGCCTCGAGCAGTTTCCCGATCGACTTCTCGCCGGTCCGCGGCACGGTCGCGAGGGATGCGGCGTCGAGCGCATAGATGTCGGCCAGATCGCGGACCAGGCCGAGGTCCGTCAACTGCTCGGCAAGCACGTCGCCCAAGCCCTCGATATCCATCGCACCGCGCGACGCGAAGTGACGCACGCGTTCGAATATCTGGGCGGGGCAGGCGGCGTTGGTGCAGCGCGCCATCGCTTCGTCTTCGGGATGGTCCGCGGCGGAACCGCAGACCGGACAGCGATCCGGCATCGCGAAGATGCGCTCCTCGCCCGTCCGCTCCGAGAGCACCGGTCCGACCACTCGCGGAATCACGTCGCCGGCCCGCACCACCATCACGGTGTCGCCGATGCGGATGTCGTTCGAGGCGATGTAGGCGGCGTTGTGCAGGGTCGCGTTGCGGACGGTCACGCCGCCGATCTGAACCGGTTCGAGGACCGCATTCGGGTTGAGCGACCCGGTGCGGCCGACGGAGATGACGATGTCGATGAGCTTCGTGCGCGCTTCGCGAGCCTTGAACTTGTACGAGATCGCCCAACGCGGTTCGCGCGATGCCGCGCCCAGACGCTCCTGCAGCGCCAAGTCGTCCACTTTGACGACGACGCCGTCGATCTCGTAGTCGAGCTCGTCGCGCTGCGCCTCCCAGCGCGCGCAATACGCGATCGCGTCCTCGATGGTCGCGGCGCGCGCGACGTTCGGGTTGACGTCGAAGCCGGAATAGCGCAAATGGTCGAGCAGTTCGAACTGGGTCGCGGGCAGGTCCGCGCCCTCAATCGCGCCGATCGCGTAGGCGAAGAACGACAGGCGGCGGCGCGCGGTCATCTTGGGATCGAGCTGGCGAACGCCACCCGCGGCCGCATTGCGCGGGTTGGCGAAGACCGCTTGGCCGTCGCGCAGTCGCGCTGCGTTCAGTCGTTCGAAATCGGACTTGCGTAGATAGACCTCGCCCCGCACTTCGAGGTACTGCGGCGATCCTTTGGTGAGTTCGAGCGGAATCGAGCGGATGGTACGAAGATTCGCGCTGACGTCTTCGCCGATCCGGCCGTCGCCGCGCGTCCCCCCGCGCTCGAAGGCGCCGCTCCGGTAGTCGATCGCGATCGCGAGGCCGTCGATCTTCAATTCGCAGACGTAGGCAAGATCGCGCCCCGCGAGTCTGCGCGCGCGCTCGTCGAACGCGCGGAGTTCGTCGGCGTCGAACGCGTTTCCGAGGCTACGCATCGGGCTCTCGTGCTCGTAGGGCGCGAACTTCTCGGAGGGCGCCGCCCCGACGCGATGGGTCGGGGACTCGGGCGACCGCAGCGCGGGATGCTTGCGCTCGAGATCGATCAACTCGCGCAGCAACGCATCGTACTCGGCGTCGGAGATGGCCGGCGCATCGTCGCGATAGTAGCGCTCGTTGGCGTCCTCGAGTTGCGCGCGCAGGTCGAGCACTCGGCTCTCGGGATTCACCTGCGGACCTTGCGCGAGGACGAGATCTGGATCGGGTAACCGTCCGGATCGCCGATCACGGCGACCCGACCGAACGGCTCGTCGTACGGATCCTGAAAGACGGGCACGCCGAGCTGGGTGCAGTCGGCCACGAACGTGTCCACGCTCTCGACCGCAAAGCCGAGTTGCAGCGAGCCGGGACGGACCGCGAGCAGTTCGGTCTTGGCGTGCAGGCTGAGCGTCGAGCCGTCGCCGAGCTGGAAGTTCGCCCACGCTTCGTTTTCCGCGACGAGCTTGAGACCGAGCACGTTCCGATAGAACGCGCTCGACCGGTCGAGATCGGCACAGACGAGAAGCACGACGGAAAATTTCATTCTAAAGCTAGGCTTCGACGGCGACGCGTTCGCCCTTCGCGAGATCGTCGAGTGCGGCGAGATTTTCGTTCTCCAGCTTGGCGAGCGCCTTCGGGTCGACGGGATGATGGCCGACCGCCCGCTGATCCACCAGCACCGGCTTGAGGTACGCGCCCGTGTACGACGCCTTGATCCTGGCGAGCTCCTCTGGCGTGCCGACACCGACCACGGTCCCGCCCTTGTCGCCGCCCTCAGGCCCGAGGTCGACGATATAATCGGCCGTCTTGATCACGTCGAGGTTGTGCTCGATCACGAGCACGGTGTTACCGGTCTGCACCAGGCGCTCGAGCACCTCGAGCAGCTTGTGAATGTCGGCGAAATGCAAGCCGGTGGTCGGTTCGTCGAGCACGTAGAACGTACGGCCGGTCGAACGGCGCGAGAGCTCGGAGGCGAGCTTGACGCGCTGGGCCTCACCGCCGGAGAGCGTGGTCGCGGGCTGACCCATCTTGATGTAGCCCAGGCCGACCTCGCAGATCGTCTTCAACTTGTTGTGGATGCGTGGGATGTTCGCGAAGACTTCGCTCGCTTCGTCGACGCGCATCTCGAGGATCTCGGAGATGGTCTTGCCTTTGTAGCGGACTTCCAGGGTCTGCGCGTTGTAGCGCTTGCCCTTGCAGACTTCGCACGGCACGTAGACGTCGGGCAAGAAGTGCATCTCGATCTTGATGATGCCGTCGCCCTGACACGACTCGCAGCGGCCGCCTTTGACGTTGAACGAGAAGCGGCCCGGCGTGTAGCCGCGCATCTTGGCTTCCGGAACCATCGAGAAGAGTTCGCGTACGTGGTCGAACGCGCCGGTATAGGTGGCCGGATTGGAACGCGGCGTTCTACCGATCGGCGATTGATCGATCACGACCAGCTTGTCGAGTTCGTTCGCGCCCTTGACCGTGCCGTAGGTGCCGGCCGAGGGTTGTCCGTGCAGATGCTGGTTGAGCGCCTTGACGAGCACCTGATTGACGAGCGTCGATTTGCCCGATCCGCTGACGCCGGTGACGGCGCAGAAGACGCCGAGCGGAAAACCGACGTCGACGCCGCGCAGATTGTTCGCGGTCGCCTTCTTCACCTCGAGCCACGCGCGCGGCTTGCGACGCTTCTTCGGGATCGGGATGTACTTACGACCGGAGAGATACGCGCCCGTCTCGGAGTTCGGATGTTTGAGGACCTCGTCGAGCGTGCCGATGGTCAGGATCTCGCCGCCTTCGGCGCCGGCGCCCGGCCCGATATCCACCACCACGTCGGCCATGCGCATGGTGTCTTCGTCGTGTTCGATCACGATCAGGGTGTTGCCGATATCGCGTAAGGTCTTCAGGGTCGCGAGTAGCCGATCGTTGTCGCGCTGATGTAGCCCGATCGAGGGCTCGTCCAAGATGTAGAGCACCCCGACCAGCGACGAACCGATCTGGGTCGCCAGGCGGATGCGTTGCGATTCGCCGCCCGAGAGCGTCGTCGCGGAACGCCCAAGCGTGAGATAGTTGAGCCCGACGTTCGTCAAGAAGCCCAGGCGCGCGCGCACTTCTTTGAGGACTTGATTGGCGATCTGCTCCTGGCGCGGCGTGAGTCGAAGTTCGCGCACGAACGCTTCGGCGTTCTCGATCGACATGCGGGTAAGTTCGTCGATGTTCTTGCCGCCGACCGTGACCGCGAGCGCTTCGGGCTTGAGACGCGCGCCCTTACAGGTCGGGCAGGTCGCTCCCGACTGATACTTTTCGAGATCCTCTTTGACGCCTTCGCTCGACGTCTCGGAGTAACGACGCTCGAGATTGTTGATGACGCCTTCGAAGGTCGCCTTATACTCCCAGACCTTGCCGGTCTTGGAGGTGTAGGCGAAGCCCTGCTCTTTGTCGGTGCCGTACAGGATGACGTCGACGACGTCGTCATCCATCTCCTCGATCGGCGTTGTGAGCTTGACCTTGAAGGCTCGCAGGACGCGCTCCAACTGTTGGATGTAGTAGGGATTCATCATCCCCAAGCGCCAGCTGCCGGAGTTCTTGCTCCACGGAACGATCGCGCCTTGCGAGATCGACTTGGAACGGTCCGGAATCACTTTCCACGGATCGATCTCGGTCTTCTCGCCGAGGCCGGTGCATGACGGGCAGGCGCCGTACGGCGAATTAAACGAGAACAGCCGCGGCGCGAGCTCTTCGAACGAGAGCCCGCAGTAGACGCACGCGAAGGCTTCGCTGAAGGTCAGTTCGCGCGGTGTCTTCGCTTCGGGCTCATGCGCGATCACGGTGACGATGCCGGTCGAGAGCCGCAGGGTCGTCTCGATCGAATCCGTCAGGCGCTTGCGCACGTCGGGTTTGATGACCAGCCGGTCGACGACCACTTCGATCGTATGCTTGCGCTTCTTGTCGAGCACGATCTTCTCACGCAGCTCTTTGGCTTCGCCGTCGACCCGGACGCGCGCAAAGCCCTCCTTCGCGATTTCTTCGAAGAGTTTGGCGTACTCGCCCTTGCGACCGCGCACGAGCGGCGCGAGCAGTTGGACCTTGGTGCCCTCGGGAAGTTCCAGGATCGCATCGACGATCTGCTCCGAAGATTGCGACGAGATCTCGCGGTCGCAGTTGTAACAGTGCGGCGTGCCGACGCGCGCGAAGAGCAGGCGCAGATAGTCGTAGATCTCGGTGACCGTACCGACCGACGAACGCGGATTGCGCGAGGTCGACTTCTGGTCGATCGAGATCGCCGGCGAGAGCCCTTCGATATAATCGACGTCGGGCTTCTCCATCTGGCCCAAGAACTGGCGCGCGTAGGACGAGAGCGACTCGACGTAACGACGCTGGCCTTCGGCATAGATCGTATCGAATGCAAGCGAGGACTTGCCGGAGCCCGAGAGCCCGGTCACCACGATCAGCTTGTTGCGCGGCAACGTCAGATCGATGTTCTTGAGATTGTGTTCGCGCGCGCCTTTGATAACGATCGCGTCGAGGGCGGTAGACATACCTGGTTACGAACCCTCCGCGCCGGGTTGCAGTTTCAGGTACGTGGCGGCGACACGCGGTGCGACGTAAGCGACGGCGAGCTGGACGAGGACCCCGACGAGCACGTCGGCGAGCAGCGGAAGGCCTGGCGCCAGCAGCCAGAGGATCAGGCTAGCCGGCATCCAGGCGCCAGCGAGCACGATAAAGGCGAGAACGGCATCGCCGGGTGCGGCGACGGCTATGCGGCACGACTCGGCGATCGCGTCGGCCGTGGGGCGCCCATCGGCGGCCGCGGTCAGTGCGTAGAGCCCGAAGCAGGTAAACGCGATCAGCGATACCTCAAACGTCACGGAACCCAGGACGGCCATACACACGCCCATCACCAGCAACGCCGCGCCCGTCGTTACGGTCCGGCGCGGCCGCCCGGTAAAAATCGCGAGTTGGACGATCGCTACGCCGACATTGACCCCAAGAAACCCCGCCGTAAGAACGCCCGAGGCGGCGTATCCGGCGTTCGCATCACCCGTTCCGACCAACTGATACGTAGCGAGGAGCTGGCGCACGCCGAACTCGAGCAGGCCTGCGACCAATCCGAACGCGAGACCGAGCCGAACATTCACAGCAAGACCGAGCGGACGCCAGCGAGATCATCGACGGTGACGTCGGGGGGGGGCGCGCCGGCAGGCAGGGTGGCACCGTGGACGTTCATCCAGACGGTGAAGAGTCCGGCTTCGAGCGCGCCGCTGATATCGCGCTCATAGCGATCGCCGACCATCGCGCTACGAGCGGGCGCGCAGCCCATCTTGGCACACGCATGCGCGAACAGGAGCGGGTCGGGTTTGACCATGCCGACCTCGTCGGCGATGAAGATCGCGTCGAACTCATCCGTCAACTGCAGGACCGCGATCTTCTCGTGATGCGTCTCGGCGAAGCCGTTGGTGAGCATGCCGACCTTCACGCCGCGTGCTCGCAACGTGCGCAGCAGATCCAGCGCGCCAGGGAAGAGCTCGAGGTAGCCGCGCCGATACTCCACGTAGCGCGCCGAACTACGCGTCGCGAGCGCATCGTCGACGATACCGAACTCGCCGAGCACCGTCGCCCACATCCGTTCGCGCAAGCCCCCGAGCTTGGTCTTCAACTGGTCGGGCGTAAGCCGGATCCAAAAGCCCTCGGCCTCGGCGACGTACGCATCCTTGAGCGCGATCGCATCGATGCCGTGCTCGGCTGCGATCTCGCGAGCGACCGCTTCGGCCGCGCTGTTGAACGCGAACGTGTCGTCGTGCAAGGTGTCGTCGAGGTCGAACAGGACGGCGTCGAGCGGCTCGCGGAATTTCACCATCAGAACGATACCCGAAACGAGCGCAATCCGTGCGCGGGAAGGTCGACCAGCAACGATTCTCCCTCGATCCGCGCCTTCTCGCCGCCGAGCGGGCGCTCCAAGCCGTCGACCACGCGCGCCTCTTTCATGCGGCCGCCGCAGCGGATCGCGACCGTTCGAGCCGCGCCGTCGCACTCGCGCACGCGCAGGATCACGCCCTCACCGTCTTCGGCCGGCTTGCACGCGACAATCTGCGCCGCGCTTTCCGACGATTCGAAGAGCCGGACGCGCGGTTCGCAGGCGAACGCCTCCCAAGCCCGTTCGAGCGCACCGGTGCCGGCCTTCCGGAACGGTGCGTACGCCCACGCGAAGCGATGCTCGCCGAGATCGGCGCCCGGATCGGGCCACGTGGTCCCACGTAGGAGCGAGTTACCAAGGCCGATACTACCGTCGTCGGTGCGGCGCGCGTTCCATCCGTACGTATCGAGCGTGAAGACGGCCAGGCCGTCGCCCTCCGCGTTCTGCGCGAACGCCAACCGCTGCCCCGGGACTTCGAAAGCGGCGCGCCGTTCCGGCGTATCCGTAAGCGTCGACCGCTCGACGATTCCGTGCGGGCTGCCAAACAAGACGATCGCGGCATCGATCGCAAGCGCGTTCTCGACGCGCAGAATGCGGCGTCGTTCGCGCCAATCGACCGCAAGTTCGATCCGCAGAAACGGTTCGT
>JALYSX010000011.1 GCA_030854585.1 Vulcanimicrobiota bacterium | reverse complement strand
GACGTCCTCGAAGCCAACGGTCTGGAACTCGATCTCACGCCGGAGCGCGCCGCGCAGACGCTCGCACGGAGCGGTTTCACGTTCATGTTCGCTGCGCGCTATCATCCGGCTATGAGGAACGTCGCGCCGGTCCGGCGCGAACTCGGCGTGCGGACGATCTTCAACGTGCTCGGCCCGCTCACCAACCCTGCGCGCGCGACCCATCAGGTGATCGGCGTCGCTCGCGCCGAGCTGCTCGAGCCGGTCGCCGCGGTGATGCGCGAACTCGGCACGCAGGCCGCGGCGATCGTTCACGGCCCTGGCGGTATCGACGAGGTCGGCGGCGACGGCGTGACGCAGGTGGTCTCGTTCGACGGCAACGGCACGCGCAGGTGGACGCTCGATCCGGGGGAGTTCGGCGTGCACGCATCGCGTGAGGCGCTCGGAGGCGGCTCGCTTGCGGCGTGCTCGGAAGCGTTTCTCGGAATCCTAGCGGGCGAAGCGTCGTCGCGTGCCGATGTGGTCGCGCTCAATGCGGCCCTCGCTCTGCTCCTGTGCGAACGCGCTTTCACGATGGAGGAGGCCTACGAGCTGGCGCGGTCGGTGCAACGATCGGGCGCCGCGCTCAAGACGTTCGAAGCGGCGAAGGCGGCGAGTCGTGGTTGATATCCTCAGCCAGATCTATGCGGCCAAGGCCGTGCACCGCGCGGCCGCCGAACTCGCGGATCCGTACGAGATGGTGCGCGCGCGCGGACTTGATAGGCGCGCGGAGCGACGCGACTTCGCGACGGCGCTCCGTTCGGCCGATGGTCCGGCGATCATCGCCGAGATCAAGCGTGCGTCGCCCTCGGCGGGTTTGATCGTGCGGAACTTCGACCCCGGCGCGATCGCCAGGATGTACGAGGAGGCCGGCGTCGACGCGATCAGCGTGTTGACCGAACAAGACCACTTCCTCGGCGACCTCGCCGACCTCGATATCGCCCGCGCTAACAGCTCGCGCCCGATCCTGCGCAAAGACTTCCTGGCGAACCGCTACGAGGTCGCGCAATCGGCGGCGCACGGCGCGGATTGCATTCTGCTGATCGTCGCCGGCCTCACCGATGCGGCGCTCGCCGAATGTGTCGAGGAAGCGCGTGCCTACGACCTCGGCGTCTTGGTCGAAGTGCACGATGCCGGCGAGGCGACCCGCGCGCTCGCGCTGGGCGCCGATGCGATCGGGATCAACAACCGGAACCTGAGGACCTTCGAGACCGATCTGGCTGTCAGCGAATGGTTGTTGCCGCTCCTGCCGGCCGGCACGTTCGCGATCAGCGAGAGCGGGATGCGCGACGCGGATGACGTCCGGCGCTTGCGCCGGGCGGGTGCCGGCGGCTTCCTGATCGGTGAAGCACTGATGCGCGCGACCGATCCACGCGCCTTGATCCGTTCGCTGCGCGAAGTCGAACGCGTCGGATGAGGACCCGCATCAAGTTCTGCGGCTGCACGTCCTGGATCGATGCGAGCATGGCGATCGAGAACGGGGCCGATGCGATCGGCATGATCTTCGCTCCGTCGCCGCGCCGGATCGCGGAGAGCGCCGCGAAGTACATCGCCGAGAAGCTGCCCCCGTTCATAACGCCGGTCGGCGTCTTCGTGAATCCGACCCGCGACGAACTCGTGCGAGCGCGCGAGATCTTTCCGGATCTGGTACTCCAGTTCTCCGGCGACGAAGCCTCTTCGTTTCTCTCATCCGTTGACGGGAAGGTCATGAAAGCGCTCCACGTCGATCCCAACGATGCCGATGCGGATGCGCTGGCGCGCGCCGCCAACGCCTACCCGCGCGCGATCGTGATGTTCGATACGAGCGCCGCCGGACTCGCGGGCGGGACGGGCGTCACGTTTCCATGGAAAGCGGTCGCCTCGATCGCTCGCAGCCGGCCGATCATCGTGGCCGGGGGACTGACCCCGGAGAACGTGGCCGAGTGCGTGCGCGCGGTGCGTCCGTTCGGCGTCGACGTACGCAGCGGGATCGAGTCGGATGGACGCAAGGACGAGAAGAAGATGCGCGCGTTCGTGCGCGCGGTGCGAGACGTCGATGCGGCCTGACGCGCGCGGCTATTTCGGCGAGTTCGGCGGACGCTTCGTGCCCGAAGTGCTATTCGGCGCG
>JALYSX010000008.1 GCA_030854585.1 Vulcanimicrobiota bacterium | reverse complement strand
TCTTCGGGGCGCCGTACATCGGCGCGTACTCGGCCTCTAAGCACGGCGTCGTCGGACTGACGCGGACGCTCGCAGAGGAACTGCGTGAGTTCGGGATCACGGCGAACGCGCTATGCCCAGGCTATGTGGAGACCGACATGATGCAACAAGCGATCGCCAACATCGTCAGGCACGCGGGTGTGACGGCCGAGGCGGCGCGTGAGCAACTGGCGCAGACCAACCCCGGCGGGCGAATCGTCAACGTCGACGAGGTCGCCG
The DNA here is from genome assembly GCA_030854585.1 of Vulcanimicrobiota bacterium. Lineage (GTDB taxonomy): Bacteria > Vulcanimicrobiota > Vulcanimicrobiia > Vulcanimicrobiales > Vulcanimicrobiaceae > JALYSX01. Next base: position 7,379 of record JALYSX010000008.1, on the reverse strand, counting down.
CCGCCGCTATGACGCTGATCAACGGCGATGCGACCGGCGAGTGTGTTGTGCTGCCGGCGGTCTGACCTGGCTAGGCGCCGTACCAGCGCAGGTGCGGCCAGATCGTTTCTAGACTTGCGCGCGGATGCGTGCAGAGATAGATCGGATCGGGGCCTTCGACCACCCACTTGAGCGGTTCGCTCGACGTCGCCGCAAGCGTACACGAGCCGTACCACTGCTTGAGGATATCGATGCGCGTCGCGCCGACCGCGACAAGCGTGCGCCCCTCTTGACCGTGCGTGCCCCAGAGATAGTACGTGTTCTGACTTGCGATCGCGGACGGTAGCCCGTAGCGCGGTCCGAACAGATCGATCGCGCCCGCATCGGCGTACGTATCCGCGTAGACGGCCGCATGCGCGCGTTCGCCGGCGGGCAGCTTCTGATAGACACGAGCGACGTCCCGAGCGAGACCCGTCCACCCGAACTCTTCGGCGTAGATCGGCTGGATCAAGTGCGGTGGCGTGCCGGTCAGGTGCATCGCTTGCGAGTAGGCGAGGAACTGCGGCATCGAGAGGATCGGCAACGAGATCGGCATGGTCGCAACGCCCACGACCACGATGAGTACCAGAACGAGTCCGCGCAACCAGCCTCGCGCGCCTTCGAGCGCGACGGCGCCGATCGCGAGCAGCGTGCCATAGACGCCGACGATGTAGTAGCCCTTCGCGCCAAGCGCCACGGCGATGATGAAGAGTACGACATAAGTGATCGAGACGAAACGCAGATCGCGCAGGCGCGCGATCGCGAATGGCGCGGCCGCGCCGGTAAGCCAGAGCAAGACGGCGACCGGGTTGGTGTAGAGGACCTGTTCGACCGAGAAGGCGACCGCGTTGCTCCAGAGGTTGCGATACTCAAGGGCGACGCCGTTCGCGAATGCGGGTCGATGCGCGGCGTCACCGTGCAGCACTTCGAACATCGGCCAGCCGTGTAGACCCTGCCAGATAATATTCGGCGCGAGCAGCACCAAGGCGGTCGCGACCGCGACCGGTAAGCCGCGGGAGGCGAAGATGCGACGTTCGCGGGTGCAGAGCAGGCCGATGACCAGCGCGACCGCGAGCAACGCGATCGAGTATTTGCCGTACATGCCGAACGCAAACGAGGCGCCGAGCCCGATCCACCAGGTCGTCCCGCCGCCACGTACGATGCGCACCGCGCACCAGAGTGCGAGTAGCCACGAGAGACCCTCGAACGAGGTCGTCGTCAACACGTTGCCGAGCGAGAGATAGGCAGGCACGAGCGCGACGGCGATTCCGGCACACCACTGCGCGAACCGTCCGCCGGCGAGATCCCGCGCGATCTGCACGGCCAGCCCAGCCGCGATCGCCGCGGCCAGGACCGGCAATAGCCGAAGTGCGGGGAGCGCGAATCCGAGTGTTCCTGCGAGCCAAGCAGCAAACGCGACGAGTGGTGGTTGATCGACGTAGCCCCACGCCAAGTGGCGGGCGCATGCGATGAAGTAGAGTTCGTCGCGGAAGTAGCCGTAGCGCCAGATGGTCGCCAGATGCAGAAGCAGCGTGCCGAGCGCGACGATGCGCGCGATCATGCTGTGGCGCGCCGCGCGGTGCCGAGCACGCCGAGCGCCGCACCGACGATGCCGCACCAGAACCAGGCGCCCAGAGAGACGTTCCAGTCCCACCACAGGCGCTCCGCGATCAGCATCGAGATCAGGTACGTCCCGCTATAGAGGAGCGGAACGGCGATGCCGAAGATCCGGTAGCCGAGCGGGCTCTCGGAGCGCGGATCGAGTCGCGCCATCAGCACGTCGGCGACGATGCCCGCCACCAGCGATTGCGCGATCGTCACTGCCAGCAACGGGCCGGCGTTGGTGAATGCGGCCGCCGCCGGGATGTTGGCGATCAGGAAGAACGCGGTGAACGATCCGGGGCGCAGCCGGATCCGCGCCGCCGCCCAGAGCGCGAAAGCGGCCATCACGAGCGACTGGAAGATCAGCACCAGTACGCCGGTCGAGATCTTGTAGTATCCGATCGCGATCGAGGTCAGATACGCGGGCGAGAACTGTGCGATCGAGGGCGGTGCGTCGACGCGACCCGCGCCGGGGTCGAAGGCGTACGCCGTCCCGAAGTGGATCAGGATCAACCAGGACGCGAGCCCCAATACGAGCGGGAACTGCTTCGCAAACGTGGTCGAGTTCGCACGGTCTGCGAGCACCGAGCGGATCGGCCCGGCCGCCATGAAGAACATCGAGAGCCCGAGAGCCTGATGCGTCGGGCTCAGGAGCGCGTCGACCCCCTCTTCGAGGCCGAGGAGCAGATGCCAGAGCATATCGCCGAGTCCGGCGACGAAGAAGATCGGTATACCGAGCACCGCCAGCCGATAGCCGGTCGGGAGCGACTCGCGCCAACCATACCCCTGCCGACGCGCGTTGAGGATGAAGATGGCGAAGACCGCGACGATCGCGAACATGCCGCTGTAGAACGCGGCGTGGTACGGGGTGAAGAAGCTCTCGATCGGGACGTGACCGTGCGCCCACGCGTCGAGGAAGAACCCCGCGGCGATCCAAACGCTACAGATCCCGACGGCATAGTCCAGAACGAGGCTGCGTGGAACGCTGCTCTGCATGCGCCCCTGCTTACGAGCGTACGTCCCGGGCCCCCTTTGGAGGATTATTCGGTCCGGGATGCCGACTGAGGCCGGGATGCTATTCCGTGCCATCCCTGGACTCGCACTCGTCGGTGCGCTGGTCGTGCTCGCGGGCTGCGCGTCGCAGCCGCCCGACGTTCCCGCCAACGTCAGAATCGCGGGCGATCTTGCGTCCTCGAGTCCGCTGCCGTCTCCGTTCAAGCGCGCGCCGACGGCTGCGCCGGAGGTGATCGCGATGCGCTTCACCTCGCTCGACGTCAAACGCGGCGAGCGATGGGCCGGCGAGTTCGTGACGGGCAGCAACGTCGCCAGTATCGAGGTGCGCACGAATCTGTTCTCGATCGACGTGCCGCGGATCGCATATGGGCGCTTCGCGTTTTCGCTCGATGTGCTCGATATGCCCCCGATCTTCGTGCGCAAGTATGCGCTCCGAGTGATCGCGCGCAACACGGCCGGGATCGAGACGGAAGAAGACCTTCCGTTCGAGATCCGTTGATGACCGAACTTCGCTGGGAGGTCACGGACCGGATCGCGACCGTCACCTTGAGCCGTCCGGAACGCAAGAACCCGCTCACGTTCGAGCTGTACGCCGAGTTGGTCGCCCGCTTTCGCGCTCTCGCCGATGACGCAAGTGTGCGCGCGGTCGTGCTCGCGGGCGCGGGCGGCAACTTCTGCTCGGGCGGCGACGTGCACGAGATCATCGGGCCGCTCACCGCGAAGACGCCGGAGGAACTGCTGACGTTCACGCAGATGACCGGTGACCTGGTGAAGGCGATGCGTGCCTGCCCGCAACCGATCATCGCGGCCGTCGACGGCGTCTGCGCCGGTGCGGGCGCGATCCTCGCCATGGCCTCGGACCTTCGCTACGGTACCCCGGATGCGAAGGTCGCGTTTTTGTTCGTCCGGGTCGGACTCTCCGGAGCCGACATGGGTGCGTGCGCCCTGTTGCCGCGGATCATCGGGCAGGGTCGGGCGGCGGAACTTCTGTACAGTGGCCGGCCGCTCTCGGGAGACGAAGGCCTGGCCTGGGGATTTTTCAATCGCGTCTATGCCGGCGACGAGCTGCTGGCGCGCGCGGTAGAGACCGCGCGCGGCATCGCGAACGGGCCGACCCTCGCGCACGCCGCGACGAAGCGTATGCTTCATCGCGAATGGTCGATGGATCTCGACGCCGCGATCGACGCCGAAGCGATCGCTCAGGCCGAATGTATGCAGACGAACGACTTCCTCCGCGCCTATGAGGCGTTCGCAGCCAAGCAGAAGCCGGTCTTCGAAGGGAACTGATGAGCGACGCTTCGTTTCTCCACTGGCCGTTCTTCGAGCACGCGCATCGCGACGTGGCGGCGACGCTCGCGACCTGGGTCGACGTGCGTCCGCCGGACGATGAAGCCGGGGATATCGATGCGCAGTGCCGCGGATGGGTGAAGGCGCTCGGCGCCGGCGGTTGGCTGCAGCACGCGGTCCCGCCGAAGGACGTGCGGACGCTCTGTCTAGCGCGCGAGACACTCGCGTACCGTAGCGCCCTCGCCGACTTCGCATTCGCGATGCAGGGGCTCGGCGCGGGGCCGATCGCGCTCTTCGGGACCGAGTCGCAGAAACAACGGTTTCTTCCGGCGATCGCTACCGGCGATGCGGTCGCGGCGTTCGCGCTTTCCGAGTCGGAGGCGGGCTCCGACGTCGCGGCGCTTGCGATGCGTGCGCGGCGCGACGGCGACGCCTACGTGATCGACGGCGAGAAGATGTGGATATCAAACGCGGGCATCGCCGACACGTACGTCGTCTTCGCGCGTACGTCGGATGACGGACATCGCGGCCTCTCCGCGTTCGTCGTGCCGGTGGGAACGAGGGGGCTGACCATTGCGGAGCGGATCCAGACGATCTCGCCGCATCCGCTCGGACGTTTGCACTTCGACGGCGTACGCATCGATGCCACCAACCGCCTAGGCGAAGAGGGCGAAGGCTTCAAGATCGCGATGGCGACCCTCGACGTCTTCCGCAGTACGGTCGGCGCCGCCGCGCTCGGGTTCGCGCGTCGCGCGCTCGACGAGAGCGTGGCGCACGCCAAGACCCGCTCGCTCTTCGGCGCGCCGCTCGCGGATCTGCAGCTCACGCAGAGCGCGATCGCCGAGATGGCGACGGACGTCGACGCGAGCGCCTTGCTCGTCTATCGCGCGGCTTGGACCAAGGATCGGGGCGCAGCCCCGATCCCCCGTGAAGCCGCCATGGCGAAGTGGTTCGCGACCGAAGCGGCCGGGCGCGTCGCCGATCGCGCGGTGCAACTCTTCGGCGGACGCGGCGTGAAGCGCGGCGAGATCGTCGAGCGCATCTATCGCGACGTGCGCGCCTTGCGGATCTACGAGGGCGCAAGCGAAGTCCAGCAGGTCGTGATCGCGCGCCAGGTACTCGGTGGCGGCGGGTGACGAGCGCTCACCGCGATACGTTTGCGCGCGACGCGCTCCCGCCGCCTGATCAGCGCCCGGAGTTCCGCTTCGACCTTCCCGACCTCGCGTATCCCGAGCAACTGAACGTGGCAGGCGAACTGCTCGACCGCCACGTTCGCGAAGGTCGCGGCGCGCGTCGCTGTATCGTCGCATCCGGAACGAGTTGGACCTACGCCGATCTGCTCGATCGCGCGAACCGGATCGCGAACGTGATGGTGGACCTCGGCGTCGTGCCGGGCAATCGCGTACTCCTGCGCGCGCCGAATACGCCGATGCTGGCCGCCTGTTGGTTTGCCGTCGTCAAGGCGGGCGCCATCGCGGTGACGACCATGCCGCTCTATCGCGCGGGCGAACTGCTCCACATGATCGAGAAGGCCGAGATCCGGCACGCCCTGTGCGACGCGCGCATCGCGGGCGAACTCGCGGCCGCTACCGAGAACGGCGACGTGCGGACGGTGCTCTTCGGCGCGGACGACGCGGAACTCGAACGACGTATGGCTGCCGCCTCGCCGGACTTCGAAAACTTCCCGACCGCCGCGGACGATGTCGTGTTGATCGGCTTCACCTCGGGCACGACCGGTGTGGCAAAGGCGACCATGCACGTGCATCGCGACCTGCTCGCGATCTGCGATACCTACGGGAAACATGTACTCAAGGCGGACCCCGGCGACCTCTTCACGGGCTCGCCGCCTCTCGGGTTCACCTTCGGCCTCGGCGGCGAACTGATCTTCCCATTGCGGATCGGCGCGGCAACGCTGATGCTCGAGAAGGCGCCCCCCGCCGATCTGCTCCGTGCGATCGCCGAGTACGGCGTCAACGTGGTCTTCACCGCACCGATCGCCTATCGCGCGATGACCTCGATGCTCGCGGACGCGGATATCTCGTCGCTCCGGCTCTGCGTCTCGGCGGGTGAGACGCTCCCGGCGCCCGTCTGGGAGGGTTGGCGAGAGGCGACCGGGCTGCCGATCCTCGACGGGATCGGCAGTACCGAGATGCTCCACATCTTCGTCGGATCGAGCGCGGCCGAGGCCCGTCCCGGCGCGACCGGACGGGTCGTTCCCGGTTACATCGCGGAGATCCACGACGACGACGGCAAGCCGCTTCCGCTCGGAGCGATCGGCAAGATCGCGGTCAAGGGCCCGACCGGCTGCCGCTATCTGGCCGACGCACGTCAGACCACGTACGTGCGGAATGGCTGGAACTATCCGGGCGACGCATACTCGCTCGATGCGGAGGGATTCTTCCACTACGTCGCGCGCACCGACGACATGATCGTCTCGGCCGGCTATAACATCTCCGGTCCCGAAGTCGAGCAGGCGCTGCTCGGCCACCCAGGGGTGAAAGAATGCGCCGTCGTCGCCAAGCCGGACCCGGCGCACGGCACGAATATCGTCAAAGCGTTCGTCGTTTCGGCCGGCCCATCGATTGACGCCGATGCGTTGATCGCGTTCTGCAAAGCCAAGATCGCGCCGTACAAGGCTCCACGCGAGCTCGAGTTCGTGGACGCGCTCCCACGCACCGAGACCGGCAAAGTGCAGCGGTACAAGTTGCGCGAGCGCGGCTAACGAAGAACTGCCGTCGCCTCGATCTCGACGAGCGCTCCATCCTCGAGCAGATCTGCGACGACGACCAACGTCATCGCCGGGTATACGGAGCCGACGATCTCGCGGTACGCTTTGCCGATCGCTTCGGATGCCGCAAGGTAGGCCCGCTTATCGGTGACGTACCAGGTGAGCCGGACGAGCTGCTCCGGCTTGCCGCCGGCCGTTCGAAGCACCGTCATCACGTTCCGCAACGCCTGTGCCGCCTGGTCCGCAAAGTCGCTCGAGACGAGTTCGTTCCGCTCGTTCCAACCGATCTGTCCGGCGATCGTAAGCAGCCGCGAGAATGCGAGCACTGCCTCGACGCCGTTGCTGAAACCGCTCGGTCGCGGCCAGCCTAGGGGCTCGATCAGTTCCATTATGCGTAGTCCTGCGCCGTCGTGCCGTCGGTGCCCTTGCTCGCGTTGGCCGCATTGAATGCGATGGTCGCGATCGCGGCGACCGCGAGATTCGCGATCAGCGCGTAGAGCGCGATGAACCCGACCAGCGTCAGGCTTCCCAACCCGAGCGGGAAGACCGCACCGAACTTGTGGGACGTGCTGGTGAGGTAGGTGTTATACGCCATCCCCGAGCCGGTCAGGATCCCGACGATCCAGCCGAGCAAGAGCGCCTTCGGATGGAACCAGCGCGTGTACAGGCCGAACGCAAAGGCCGGGAAGATCTGCAGCATCCACGCACCGCCGAGCAACTGTAGTGTGAT
>JALYSX010000003.1 GCA_030854585.1 Vulcanimicrobiota bacterium | reverse complement strand
ATCCGCTCTTCACCGGTCAGCAGAAGCTGATCGACACCGCCGGCCGCGTTGACAAGTTCAACCAGCGTGCCATCCTGGCGAAGCAGAAGCAAGAAGAAGCCGCCGCTCGCAAGGCCGCGAAAGAGTCGTCGAAGGCGACTGCGGAAGCTTAGCCGGCTCGAACGTATCCGAGAGACGGGTCGCCTATGGCGGCTCGTCTCTTCTTATGTAGAAGAGCGCCCCCTTCGAGACGCGCTTCGCGCTCCTCCGGATGACACAGGCGCGGGGTGACACAGATGCAGTTTAGCGGTGTAGGTGGATATGGCGACCTTTGCTGATCGGCTCGAGACGATCGCCCGACGGTTTGATGAGATCGAACGCGAGCTGGCCAATCCGGCCGGTGGGTTCGATCAGGCTCGGTTTACCTCGCTCGTCAAAGAGCGCAGCGCGATGGAAGACACGGTGCGCGTCTACCGTGAGTTCCGTAAGGTCAAGGACGAAGCGGACGAGAACGCCGCGCTGCTCGAGAGCGAGACCGATCCCGAGATGCGCGAGATGGCCGAAGACGAGGCTAAGGGCCTGCGTGCGCGCGGCGAGGCGCTCGAAGCCGAGCTCCAAGTCTTGATGATCCCCAAAGACCCGGACGACGAGAAAGACCTCTTCGTCGAGGTCCGGGCCGGCGCGGGCGGCGACGAAGCCGCCATCTTCGCGGGCGACCTCGCGCGCATGTACATGCGCTACGCCGAGCGCCAGGGCATGAAGGTCGAACTGATCTCCGAGTCCGAGAGCGATGCGGGCGGCTACAAAGAGATCGTCTTCGGCATCCGCGGCAACTCGCCGTATCGCTCGTTCAAACACGAGTCGGGCGTGCACCGCGTGCAGCGTGTGCCGGCGACCGAGGCCCAGGGCCGCATCCACACCAGCACCGCGACCGTCGCCGTGCTCCCCGAGATCGAAGAGAACGTCGAGATCGAGATCAAGAACACGGATCTCCATATCGACACGTACAAGGCCAGCGGCGCGGGCGGCCAGTACGTCAATAAGACCGAATCGGCGATCCGTATCACCCACGTACCATCCGGTATCATCGTCGCATCGCAGCAAGAGCGCTCGCAGATGCAGAACCGCGCGCGCGCGATGACCATGCTCCGCTCGATGCTCTACGAAAAGCGCGAACGCGAGCAGGCCGAGGCCAAGGGCTCGCTCCGTCGCAGCCAGGTCGGCAGTGGCGATCGTTCGGAAAAGATCCGGACATATAACTTCCCGCAAGACCGCGTCACCGACCATCGCATCAACCAGAGTTTCGGAAATCTGCGCGGGATCATGGACGGCGACATCGGCAACCTCGTCGACGAACTACTCAAAGACGAGCGCGCACGCCTCCTGGCCGGAGAAGAAGCCTCCTAAGAGTAACTCCGGGCGCGGCGCCGAAGCCCGAGACGATGCTTCGCGCCGTGGTCGCCTGCGACGACTTCGTCGGTCGTCGCGAAGAGCTCGCGTTTCTCCATGAAGAGTTCGCCGCGGCGCGGGACGGCCGGACGCGTTTCGTTCCGATCGAGGGCGAGGCAGGCATCGGCAAGTCCCGGATCGCTGCCGAGTTTCTGTCCGGCATTGGGAGTGGCGCGGTCGTCCGGAACGGACAATGCTCCGAACACGTGCGTACGCCGTATCATCCCTTTGCGACCATCCTCTCGGCGCACCGCGCCGGACGCGATAAGGCGGCGTTCTTCGAATCCGCCCTTCGGTCGCTTACGAGCGAGAGCGCCGTCATTCCGATCGCCGTAGCGATCGAAGACGTGCAATGGGCCGACTCGGCTTCGATCGAGCTGCTCCAGTACCTCATCGCGAATCTGCGCGATGCACGCGTACTCTTCGTCTTGATGATGCGTACCGAAAACTCCGCGGATCAGGCCCCGCTTGCGGCACTGCGCCTGAGCCTTTCGCGCGCTCGGGCAAACGTACTGCGTTTGCACGGATTGCGACGTACCGACGTGCGCAGGCTGGTCGAACGGATCGCAACGGAAAACCAGGGGAGTATCGCAGCGGAAGCGGTCTCGCAGATCGAGTCGCTCTCGGAAGGCAATCCGCTCTTCGTCGAGGAGTTGGCCCGCGTCGTGCTCGAGAGCGGCGACCTCAATATCGCGACGAACGTCCCGCTCTCGATCCAGGCGATGCTCTCCGAGCGCCTGGCGTCGTTTTCCGAAAGCGAACGAGCGCTCTTAGTCCGAGCGGCGATCGTTGGACAGCATTTCAAAGGGGCATTTCTCGCGCGTATCGTGGAG
>JALYSX010000407.1 GCA_030854585.1 Vulcanimicrobiota bacterium | reverse complement strand
TCGACGCGCTGTATGACGCCGGCGACGCGCTTCCGGCCGAGATCGACGCTTCGATGATATCGTCCTTCTGCGGTTTCCACGTAGCCGACTCGCCAAGGACGAACGTCGTCCCCACGCCCGATACGGAAGCGAGACTGATGGTATGCGAGAGCGCGAGCCTCTCGTTCGATTTGACGGTATCCGAGAGCGCGAGATCGAAACTTGGCTGGAGCGGCTGGGCGACTTTGAAAAGCACTCCATTGTACGTCTGATTCGAGTCACCGCCGAAATTCGAGCCGCTATACGAGAGCGAAGCGGTGTGTTTCGCAGCGGTAATGCTCGCCGCTCCGCCCCAGTACGCCCCGAACCAGTCGCCGCCATCGTGCGATGCGGGCACCGGGACGCCCGCCAGAATGCGCGACTCCTGGTCCACTCGATATCGGCCGTTCAGCCCGGCCGCATAGACGTCGAACGCGACGTTCCCGACCAGCGCTTTGCCGCCGAAATCATAGAAGGCGCTGTTGTTGGCGTTGCTTGCACCCGGCCCGAAACCGCACGGTAGCAGGGTCGTATAATCCGTGCATATCGTGCTGTAGCGGCTGCTCTCCAGCAACGCCGCCGCATCGAAAGAGATGCGAGGGTTAACGGTATAGACGAACTTCAAGAGATCGCCGACGCCGACGTTGCCTGCCGAATGCTGGTAGCGGAGCCCGCTCTGATCCGCATAGGTCAGACCGCTAAGAAACGAGTCGCGTGCCGTGCTCGTATGCTGGATCGCGAGCGCGAGCCGTCCTTTCGATCCGCTCAACGATTGGGTGATCGTCGCCGCTCCGTAGTTACCGACGCTATTGGAAAGGTTGTACGTCCAGTTCTTGGTCGTGCGCAACGTCTGAAAGTTGATAGATCCGCCGATCGAGCCCGCCGTCGGCGCGAAGTTCACGGACGACCCGGTGAAGAGTCCGCCGCCGCCCGAGAGCAGGTTCGACGTGCCGCCACCGGCGATGCGAATACCGTCGATCGAGTATCCGGTCTGAGAAGCGTCGTGGTTGCGCAACGAGATGCTAAACGCGGAGTTCGCTCCGTAGGTGGTGTCGTCGAGGGTGACGCCCGCGATCTTATCGAGCGCGTCTTTGAGCGAGATCGAGACCTTCCGCTCCGAACTATCCGCGCCGATCTCCGTCGACGTGATCGAGACGATCGAGTGCGCGATAACGACGGCGATGGTCTTCATCGGGACGAGCACTACGTCGACCGCTACGTGTTTGTTCTCGTCGACCTCGACGTTGGTCGCATCGGCGCGAACGTAGCCGCCCTTCTGCACCTGCAGTGCGTACGTACCCGGCGCCAGATCTTGAAAGGTGAGTTTCCCGTCGGCGTTCGTCAGCGAACTCTCGGGAGTGTCGCCGCCGAGCAGAAACACGACCGCGCTATCGACCGGACTCTTCGTCGCGGCGTCGGTCACCGTCACCACGATCTCGCCCGGCGCGAGCACCTGAGCGCTCGCCGGAAGCGACGCCGCCAGGAGCGCGGTGCATAGAGATAATGTAAAACCGGACCGCCACACACGGTCTCCATTGTCCGCATGCGAAGGTTGTCCCCCTTTGACCTAAGAAAGCGCTGGTGTCTCATGCGCGTTGCTATCGACGTCGGCGGAACGTTCACGGATCTCGTCGCCGTCGGCGCGGGTGGTACTGTCGCGCTCAAAGTCGCGACCACTCCGCGCGCGCCCGAAGCGGGCGTCTTGGCGGCCCTTACGGCACTCGCGGAGCGCGGCGTTCCGCTCGCATCGATCGAACGGATCGGCCACGCCACCACCATCGCTACCAACGCGTTGCTCGGCCAGATGCATCTGGAGTTGCCGCGGGTCGTGTTCGTCACCACCGACGGCTTCCGTGACGTGATCGAGATCGGCCGGCAGAACCGCAGCGCCGTCTACGACCTGTTCGTCACGCGTCCGACCCCGCTGGTCGCGCGCGAGGATCGGATCGGCGTGCGCGAGCGCATGGACTATCGCGGGCAGCCGTTGCTGGCGCTCGAGGATGCGGAGATCGCGCGCATCGTCGAACAGGTCCGCATGCGTAACCCGGGCGCGATCGCGATCGGCTTTCTTCACGCGTACGCGAACGACGCGCACGAAGCGCGGATGGAAGCGGCGCTGGCTGCGGCATTGCCGGGCGTCCCGATCGCGCGATCCTCGATCGTCAACCCCGAGTACCGCGAATACGAGCGGTTCTCCACAACGGTCGTCGATGCGGCGTTGCTCCCGATCGTGCGCCGCTACCTCGACGACCTGAGCGCGGCCCTGGCGGCGCGCGAGGTTCGCGCGCCGCTCTACGTGATGCGTAGCGATGGCGGTATGACGCGCGCCGACGCCGCCGCGGCACAACCGGCCGCATTGATCGAGAGCGGCCCCGCCGGCGGCGCGATCGCTGCTGCGTCGCTCGCGCGGCGCCTACAGATCGCGGACGTGCTCTCCTTCGACATGGGCGGTACGACCGCCAAGGCCGGGACGATCGCGGGCGGACGAGTGCAACTCGCGAGCGAGTTCGAAGCGGCCGGCGGCACGCACAGCGGACGCTCGATCAAGGGCAGCGGCTATCCGGTCCGGTTTCCGTTCGTGGATCTGGCCGAGATCAGCGCGGGCGGCGGCACGATCGCCTTCGTCGACGCGGGCGGTTCGCTGCGCGTCGGTCCGCTCTCGGCGGGCGCCGATCCGGGGCCTGCCTGTTACGGGCGCGCGTCGAACGCGACCGTCACCGATGCGAACGTCGTCCTCGGTCGCCTCAACCAGACGCACTTGCTCGGCGGAACGTTTCCGATCGACGCGACCCGATCGCGCGCGGCGATAGCAAGCATCGCCGAGGCGATCGGCACGACCGTGGAAGCGGCGGCGGCCGGCATCGTCACCTTGGTGGATGCACAGATGGCCAAGGTTTTGCGCATCGTCACCGTCGAACGCGGACTCGATCCGCGGGCGTTCACGCTGGTCGCGTTCGGCGGCAACGGCGCGCTCCACGCCTGCGCGCTCGCGAGCGACCTCGGCATCGCGCGCATTCTCGTCCCGCCGCGGCCCGGTCTGTTCTCGGCCGACGGCCTGCTCGCCGCCGATCTACGCGCGAGCTATGCGGCGCCGGTACTGCGCGCGTGCGCGGAGCTTCGCGCTTCCGACCTCTCGGCCGTGCTTGATCCGCTCGAAGCGCGAGCGCGGGCCGACGTCCGTGCGCAGGGCGCGGGGGATGCCGGTATCCGAGTGGAGCGGGAGGCCGATGCGCGCTATCGCGGTCAGAGCTTCGAGCTCGCCGTCCCCTGCGACGGCGATCCGCTCGCGGTCGCCGAGGCGTTCCACCAAGCGCACGAGGGACGCTACGGTTACGCCACCCGGGCCGAGACGGTCGAACTCGTCAACCTGCGTGTCGTCGCGGCCGCTACCCTCGGCCAGACCTATACCGAGCGCGCTCCCACCGGCGCCCATCCGTCCGCGCCACGGATGCGCGACGTCTTTCTCGACGGTGCCTATCGCGCGGTCGCACTCTACCAACGGACCGAACTCCGCGACGGCCTCGCGATGGCCGGGCCCGCGCTGATCGAACAGTACGATGCCGTCACCTACGTGGCGCCGGCATGGACCGCACGCGTATGCGGCAATGATCTGGAGGTGACGCGATGAGCTACGATCCGATCGTAGCCGAAGTGATCGCCGGCTCGCTCGTGTATGCCAGCGAAGAGATGGGTATCGCGGTCCGCAACGCCGCCTATTCGCCCAACATCAAGGAACGGCTCGATCATTCGTGCGCGCTCTTCGATGCGCGCGGTCGCCTGGTCGCCCAAGCCGAGCACATCCCGGTCCATCTCGGCTCGTTGCCGTGGGGACTCGTGCAGACGCTCGCGGCGATCCGCGCGCGCCACGGCGACGTCGCGACGGGTGAGATGTGGGTCGTCAACGATCCGTATCTCTCCGGAACGCACCTGAACGACGTGACCGTGATCCGTCCGATCTTCTTCCGCGACGCGCTCGTCGGGTTCGCGGCGAACAAAGCGCACCATGCCGACGTCGGCGGTTC
>JALYSX010000362.1 GCA_030854585.1 Vulcanimicrobiota bacterium | reverse complement strand
CGATGACCGCCTGGGACGAACTCGCGGCCGGTCGCGACAATCCGCTCGCACAACTGCTGACCGACGACAAAGACCTGACATCGCTGGTCGATCCGGCGGAGATCCGTCGCCTGCTCGACCCGACCGGACACATCGGCACCGCGCCCGCGCGCGCTCGCGCGCTGGCCGACCGGATCGGCGCGACCGCCCCATTCCCCAAACAACGTGAAGTGAGTATCTGAGTGAACAAAGGCATCGAGATCGCACGCGGCAAGACCAAGGTCCTCTACGAAGCGCCGGGCCAACCGGATTTCCTGATCGTCGCGCAGACCGACGCGATCTCATCCGGTGACGGCGTACGCCGCGACGAGATCCCCGGCAAGGGCCGCCTCGCCGCGCAGACGACCGCGCGCGTCTTCCGCTTGCTCAACCTGTGCGGACTGCCGACTCACTACATCACGGGCGGCGAAGACGACGACGACAACGAGATGCGCGTCCGTCGCGCCAATATGATCCCGCTCGAAGTGGTCGTGCGCGGCGTGGCCGCAGGCTCGTTCGCCAAGCGCAATCCGGGTGCCCAGAAGGGTTCGCTGCTGGTTCCGCGCGTGATCGAGTTCTTCGTCAAGGACGACGCCAATCACGATCCGCAGATCTCGCCCGACGGGATCATCGGGCAGAGCATCGCTTCGCCCCAAGAAGTCGCCGCGATGAGCGAGCTCGCGCGCCTGACGTTCGAGATCCTCGCGCACGCCTGGCGCAAGCGCGACGTGCTGCTGGTCGATCTCAAGATCGAGTTCGGACGCCTGGCCGGCGGCGAGAACAGCGGGCAACTCGTGATCGCCGATGTGATCGACAACGATTCGTGGCGTATCTGGCCGCAGGGCCGCGAAGAGCTGATGCTCGACAAACAGATCTATCGCAATCTCGAGACGGTCGACGCGGCCGGGCTGGCACGCGTGAAAGCCGCCTACGAACAGGTCGCCGAGCTGGTCGGCTCGTTCCCGGTGATGCGCCCGGGCATGGTGGCCGTGATCGCCGACGGTCCCGAGAACGTGGAAAACGCGAATGCGGTCGTCAGTCAACTCGGCTCGTTCGGTCTGCCGACCGTCCGCCACGTCGCAAGCGGCGCGCGCACGCCGGGCTACGTCTTGCAACTGGTCGCCCAACTCGAAGCGACCTTCGCGCGCCTGGTGTTCATCGCGGTCGGGACCGACGAGTTGCTCCATCAGACGCTGGAGTTCGCGACGCCCGCACCGGTAGTGCACGCCGGCACCGATCCGGCGACGCTCGCGCTACGGGCCGCCAAAGTGCTCGGCTCGGAAGATACCGTGCTGTTCGGACGCACGTTGCTCGTGCAGGCGAATATCCGCTCGGCGGTGCTCGCCGCGGATGCGGGTCTGCAGAACATGCAGCAGATGCCGCCGGGCGCCGCGCTGGCATAGCGAACGCCGTGCCCGCAGTCAATCTTCGTCCCGACGAGATCGAACGGATCCGGACGGCTCTCGGCCGCGAGCCCAGCACCGTCGAACTGCACGCGTTCGATGCGCAGTGGAGCGAGCATTGCTCGTACAAGTCGAGCCGGCACTTCCTCAAGCACTTGCCGGTGACCGGCGAGAACGTGGTGGTCGGCGTCGGTCAGGACGCCGGCATCGTGCATCTCGGCACGCACGACGGCGAACGCTACGGCATCGTGATCGCGCACGAGTCGCACAATCACCCATCGCAGGTCGTGCCGTTCGAGGGGGCCGCGACCGGCGTCGGCGGGATCGTGCGCGACGTGCTCTGCATGGGCGCCGAAGTGATCGGCCTGGCCGACGCGCTGCGTTTCGGCGACACGAGCGATCCGCATTCGCTGCAGTCTTCGATCGCCGATGGCATCGTGGAAGGCGTGGCGGCGTACGGCAATGCGATCGGGGTGCCGAATATCGCGGGCGACGTCTACGCGCTCGCCGGCTTCGACGACAACTGCCTGGTGAACGTGATCGCGATGGGCATCGTGAAAGAGTCCGAGATCATCAACTCGTACGCCCCACGCGGTTCGGCCGGCTGGGATCTGGTGCTGGTCGGTAAGGCGACCGACCCGAGCGGCTTCGGCGGTGCGTCGTTCTCGTCGGTCACGCTCGATGCGGACGACGCCGAAGCGAACAAGGGCGCCGTGCAAGTGCCCGACCCGTTCCTCAAGAACGTGCTGATGCGCGCGAGCTATCGCGTATTCGCGTACTTGCGCGAGAACAAGATCACGGCGGGCTTCAAGGATCTCGGCGCGGGCGGGATCATGGGCTGCTCGG
Source organism: Vulcanimicrobiota bacterium (assembly GCA_030854585.1). Classification (GTDB taxonomy): domain Bacteria; phylum Vulcanimicrobiota; class Vulcanimicrobiia; order Vulcanimicrobiales; family Vulcanimicrobiaceae; genus JALYSX01. The sequence continues at coordinate 202 of JALYSX010000362.1, read as the reverse complement.
CGGAGATCTGTTCGGCCGGCGGGTTCGGCGCGGTCATCGACTTGGACGACGTGAACGTGGCGGTCGAGGGCATGCCGCCCGAAGTGATCGCGGTCGGCGAGACGCAGGAGCGCCTGATCTGGGTGCTACCACCGCACGTGACGGCCGACGTGCTGCGCATCTACAACGAAGAGTTCACCCTCCCCCAGATCGCCCGCCACGC
>JALYSX010000327.1 GCA_030854585.1 Vulcanimicrobiota bacterium | reverse complement strand
CGGCTGGCCTTTGCCGTGGCCGTGTCCGTTGAAGCCGACACGCTGCTGTTCGATGAAATCCTCGCCGTCGGGGATGCGGTCTTCGCGAACAAGTGTTTGCGGACGATCGAGGATTTCAGGAATCACGGCAAGACAATCGTGCTAGTAACGCATGATGCGTCGAAGGTGCTGCAATGGTGCGACGTTGCGGTATGGCTGGACCAAGGGCGGGTGGCCGGACTCGGCGATCCGCCGGCGGTGGTCGGCGCCTACGGAAGACTGGTCACCGAACTCGACGCGTGACCGTCGAGCGAGGCGCGGATGAGCCGCTCGAAATACTCCGGATAGGAAACGAGATCGCCACCTTCGAGGAGATACTTCTCGTCGGAATCGTACCAGGTCAGGCCGAGAGACGCCGCGACCTCCGGATGGACCGGGATGCCGACCTTGCCAAGCGGCCCGCGCCAACTGAAGAAGTCGGTGATGAACTTTTCCATTTTCGTCGTCTCCACCCACCGTTCGCCCGGGAACGCGGCCGAGAGTAGCCTTTCCATCATTACGGAGAGCAGCGGCACGGTCGGATGATTGGTGGTCCAGAGGATCCGCCGATCGCGAAATTGCTCGAGGACGAGCGAGCCGAACTTCAGATCGCTGTGCGAGTCCCGCAGCGCGATGCGCGCGTTCTCGAGCGCGGCCAGGCGGTACAAATCCGTATGATACTGCGGCCAGCCGGTGAGGTAATACTCAAGAATCTCATCTGCGGCCATGCCCTTGCGCACGCATCCGAGGATGATGCGATCGCCGTACGGGAAGCTCTCGACGCCGGGAACCGACGCGAACGGGTTCGTACAGCTGAACGGCCAGTACAGGTTGAAATCGACCGCCGGAAATTTGACGACCTTGATCTCTCGCGGGAGCCTATCGCGACCGGCAAAGCCGAGTTGATCCCGCTGTTCGAGCAACAGGACACACCGGGCCAGATCTTCGGAGGGGATATCCGCGGCGTTCTGCGTCGGATGATCGTAGCCCGGATAGTAGATGGCGCGATACCGCTCCGCAAATCCGGGGTGCTTGTTGAACACGGTGGTGGCTGCATCGGCCTGGCAATTGCCGTAGATGACGACGGTCGGGCGGGAATCGATAGGGCTCACTTGCCGGAGACGATTCGCTCCGGGGTGCCCCCATGCCCTGCGCCGTCTCCGAGGGCGTCGTCGAGAAAGCGGCCGTAGTACTCGCGATCGGTCAGCTGAGCCCGATTGAAGTAATTAAAGCGCGAGTTCGGAGTGATCCACGTCAGTTGGAAATGGCGTGCAACCAAGGGGTGAATAGGAATCGCGAGCAGGCCGAGGCAGTCCCGTGGTCCCAGCGATGAGATCACGCCTGGCGCGTTAGCCGAGGCCATGGACGAGTCGCCGGGAAAGGCGACGGCGAGCAAGCGCGTGGTCAATTCTGCGAGGAGCAGATCGGTCGGGCTCTGCGGCGTGAGGAACAGACGCTCGAGCCGGAAATGCTTGAGAATGTACCCGCCGATTCCAAGCTTGAAGGTCGAATCGAGCGCCGAGAGCCGCTCGCTCTCCTTGCGGAAGAGGCGGTCGAGATCGGGCCACGTCGGACTCCATGCATTGCTGAGGTAGACGCGGAGAATATCGGAGCGCGAGACGCCCTGCGCGATACACGACTGGATGAAGCTGTCGCCATACGGAAATCGGCCGAACGGGAAATCCGGCGGAGCGGGCTTGTTACTCGGGTTGACGCTGTTGAAAGGCCAGAGCAAGTGCAGTTCGAGCGACGGAAATGAGACACGCTTTGTAACGCCCATCGGAAGCGTGCCGGACAGCGTTTCGTTTGCGTCGATCTGTTCGAGCCACAGGCTTCCTTGGGGCGCGCTCTTCGGAAGATCTTCTGAGGAGTCGAACTGCTCGACGGTGAAGCGCTCGACGACCGGCGGGAGATTCTGCAGGACCTGAGCGATCGCGGCGGCCTGGACGTTCCCGGTAACGAACAGGGTCGCGCGGTCGCGCGCCAACCTCTTCTCTTGGGGTTCCGTCATGGCGATGGGCTCTCGGATTGGCGGATGATCAGGTCGACGAGGTCGCCGACGTCCTTCATCTCGTAGGTCCTATCGATCGGTAAGTCAGCTCCAAACTCGTCTTCGACGCCCAAGATGAAGAGCGAATGTGAGAGCGAGTCCCAGCCGGCGATATCGGCACTGCTGGTCGCCCGCGTGACGACGGTTCCCTGCGGCGGGCTGAAGACTTGGAACATGACCTGGGTGACCCGTTCGAGGACGGCGTCTTCTTTATTCTTGGGCAAGATAGAGTTCTCTATTCTTCGTTCGGCTGATCTTACCGCTCGTCGTCTTGATCAAGTCGCCTCTGTTCAATGGAACCACCGCATGGAGAGTGAGACCGGTGCGCTCCAGGACCTCACGACGGATCTCGCGGCCGACCTCCTCGGGGGAGGTTTCGGGCGCACACTCCGCCAGGAGCACGACCACGATCGCATCGGTCCGCGCGTCCGGAACGCCGATGGCCACGTTACGCCCGGGGAGCGCGCCGGCGACCGTGTTGGCGACCGCCTCGATCTCGTGGGCGAAATAGTTCCTCCCGGCCACGATTAGCATGTCGTCCTTGCGGCCGGTCACATAGAGTTCGCCGGCCTCGATGAAGCCGAGATCGCCGCTGTAGTACCAGCCATCGCGCAACTTCTCGGCGGTCTTCTCCGGGAGCCGGTAGTACCCGTTGAAGAGGAACGGCCCGCGGATGCAGACTTCGCCGTCCCGGATGTCCAGCTCCACCCCCT
>JALYSX010000324.1 GCA_030854585.1 Vulcanimicrobiota bacterium | reverse complement strand
AACTCGACGACCATCAGCTTTCGTGCCCGTGAAATACACTACCCAAAAAAGAAAGCCGACTCCGACGACGGCACCAACCGCCCCCTCGGCCACCGGCCCCAGGTACCACATGACGGTGCCACCATAGTTCTGGTTCTCCGTGGCGAGATATCGAACGTAGGTCGCAACGGCGTCGACGTCGTCGTCGGAGAGTTGCGTCGGCGGAAAGCGCGGCATGACCCCGGGCCCGATGCGCAGCGCCTCACCGATCTGGGTCGGTGTCGATGCTTGCAGTGAAAGGGCGGTCCATTGGTAGCCCGCCGTCGCGCCTTGCGCCGCGGCACCGTGACACGCCTCGCAATTCGCCTCGAAGATCTGCCGGCCCGCTTGCAACTTCATCGGATCCAATTTCACGGTTGGAATCGGGGTTGTGCTCGTGCCATGTTCGCTCACGTAGGCGTTGATGGCCGCCCGCTGATTTGCATTGAGCAGCGCCGGCACGTGGTAGGCCTGCGTCCCCGCGGCGATGATGCGCCATGCGGGGGCGGAAACTGCCTGGTCAGCCGACTTGTCCGCGAGCGGCATGCGTCCGGTTGTGAGGTAAAAGTCCACCGCGGCGCCCCCCGCCGTCAGCAGCGATGGAACGCCCCGCGCGCCTTGGAGATCCGCACCGTGACAGGTCGCGCAATGCATGCCGTAGAGCTGCGTCCCTTCTTTCGCAAGGCGTGCGGGAGCGGCGGGTACCGAAGTCGACGGTGACTTCGGAATACCGGAGTCGGAAAGCGTACCCTTCTGCACCGCATGAACCGAAGGCGTCAGCCAGTGCGTGGCGTCAACCGCATCTGCCGGCGCGACGCAAGCGCAGCTCGCGAGTACGGCTACGCCCGCTGCAAACACCAGCCGCATCGAGCGCTCAGCCCGGCTCTGAGGACCGATATTCTTCATCGAATCCTCCGTCGGCATTCCGACGTAGCATCGCGCGCCGAACGGTGTCCTGCCCAACCCGCGACTCGAAACGGGCGCGCAATTCGAAGCCGATCGCAACGGCAATCAAGCCGCACACGACCGGGCCGATGACGAGTAGGCATCGATAAACGATCATGAGGACTTCGACGTCGATGTGGAAGATCTTCGCCTGGATGTCATCGGTCCCGGCAAAGCCGAGTACCGCCCCAAAGACGATGACCGCGACGCCGAGCCCCAAGCGCCATGGCTTTTCGTACGGCATATCGACGATATTGTGGTGCCGGTTGTCGTGCGTGATCGCGCGTTCGATCTCCGGCCACGCAAACAAACCGGTAAAGAGCAGCAGCGGTAGGAGTATCCCGGACCAAAAGAGCGGCGGCACCGTGTGGCCCCAGATGTGTAGTGCCAGCGCGGGGCCGAGGCGAAGGGCACCGTCGAGCCATCCAACGTACCAGTCGGGCTGTGCCGGCGAAACGATCTTCCACCCCTCGAACGGCCCGTAGATCCAGATCGGATTGATTGTAAAGAAGCCACCGAGCAGGGCGAGTACACCAAACAATGCGATCATTAAGGCGACCGATTTGATCGTGTATTCTGGCCAAAGCTTCGAACCGACGACGTTGTCGTTCGTGCGTCTGGGGCCGGCGAACTGCGTGTGGTGTTGTCGCCAGACCATCCCGAGATGGAGTGAGATTGCTCCGGCCAGCAGCAGCGGAACGATCCACACGTGCGCGATGTAGAGCCGCTGCGTTATTTGATCATTGGGAAATGGTCCGCCGAAAAATAGCAGAGCCAGCCACGTGCCGAGGACCGGCATTGACTGAGCGACGGAATACGCGATCCGCAGTCCAGCGCCAGACAGGAGATCGCCCGGTAACGAATACCCAAGAAAACCTTCCCCCATCGAGAGCAAGAACATCAGCACGCCAATCGTCCAGTTCATTTCACGGGGCTTACGGAACGCACCGGTGAAAAAGATGCGCATCATGTGAAGCAGAATCGCACCGGTAAAGACGAGTGCTGCCCAATGATGCATCTGTCGAACCAACAGCCCGAGCGGTGTCACGAACGACAACTCCATCACGGATGCATACGAGGCGGGAACCAAGCGCCCGTCGAGTGACGCGTACGGGCCGTGGTAGACCGTCAGCGCGCTCGAATCAGTGAAAAAGAACGCGACGTACGTTCCGGTGACGAGTAGCGCAATGAACGCGTACAGGCAGATTTCGCCGAGCATGAATGCCCAGTGGTCCGGAAAAACCTTGCTGAGCGCGGCCTTGAGGAACATCGATGATCCGAGCCGATCGTCAAGGTAGGCGACGGTGCGACGAACGATCATGCGCGTTCCCAGTACCCCGGGCCGATCGGGTCGGGGAAATCGCCGAGGGCTTCGAGCGTCCCGTCCGGCAGGAGCCTGAGCGGCAATTGCGGCAAGCCACGCACCGCCGGTCCAAAGATGCGGTTGCCGCCGGTCAGCACGTCGAACGTCGACTGATGGCAGGGGCAGAAGAGTTGCCGCGCAGCCGCGCGGTAGAGCGCAACGGGACAGCCCGCATGCGTGCAGACCTTCGAAAGCGCGACCAGCCCGTCCGGTGCCCAAGCTGCACGGTCGGCGGGCAGGTGCAATTCCCTTTCGGGAATGCGCACGAGGACGGTCGCGTCGTTCGCCATCGCATTGACGAACTGCGGCCCAACGTGACCCTCGGGAAAGACCGTGACGATCGAATCCACCCCGAGCTCGCTCGCATGCACGAGCGTGCCGTCTTCACGCACGAGCCGCATTCCCTTCCGCCACGACGTGTGAGCGAGATCGGTCGGGCTCGCCAACTTCGGCGCGAGGGAGCGCAACGGGAAGAGCACCGCGATGCCGAAGGTCGCGGCGGCCCCCGCAAAGAGCTTCAAGAGCCAGGGACGGGAACGTGCGATCTCATTTGCACCACTTAGGAGGGCCGCCGCCGCCGCATTGGCGTCATCTCCCGAGGGCAACAAGCCCCGGGCCTCGATCGACTCGTTGCGGGGCATCAGCTCGTGCTCGTAGGCGATCATCGCGGCCGCAAACGTACCGAAACCGATCACCAGAAGTAGCGCCGTGAGCTGCACCTGCGCCGACGTCGCATAGACGTAGGCAAAAGCGATGCCGGCGAGCGTCGTGACGACGAGCAGTCCCGCGACGAGGCGATTAGCGTATGACAAAGATCGTTCCCCAGACCAGCAGCCAAATGCCGAAAACGAAGTGCCAAAAGAAGCCGATCGCTTCTACCCCGGCGCGCCGGTCGCGCTGGAACGCAGCCTTGTGCATGTTGAAAAACAGCATGGTCATCAAGAGCACGCCCACGCTCACATGAAACACGTGAAAGCCCAGGGTAGTGTAGTACACAGAGCCATAGGCGTTGGTGTCGATACGGAACGAGGCGATCGTCCAGCCGTGAACGGACAAAAGCACGAACGCCGTGCCCAGAAGCATGCTCGTGCCAAGCCAAAGACGTGCGATCGCAAACCGGTTTTGCGCGATGAAGTGCGTAACGAACAGCATCGAGCCGCTCGAGGCGGCAAGGAGCGCCGTGCCGACGGCACCGGCCGTTTCATCGAGGTGCACGCCTGCCGGGGGCCACGCGTCCGCCAGGCCTTTCAGATTGAAATACCCCGCGATAAACCCGCCAAAGATCATCAGGTCCGATGCCAAGAACAGCACGATTCCGAAGACGAGCGGATGCGTGCGCAGCGCCAACTGCCGCGACGGCACGGGACCCGGGATGCGTTGCGAACTCCGCGCCTGTAGCGCTTTCATCTATCTCTCAGGTGCTCTCGCGAACGAGGAAGCGCAGCGTCCATGCGATGAGCGCCGCGCCCACGATCACGAACGTCATGGACAGGCCCGGGATGAACACGAGCCCGACGAGGAACACAGCGGTACCCGCGGCCGCCAGGATCGGCCAGTAGCTTTCGAGCGAAAAGACGCCCATCTCTTCGCCCACGACGTCGGCCGGCGATAAATTCTCATCATCCCCGGCGAGGTTCGCCTCACGCTCCCCAACGAGAATGAAGACCGCCACCACGATGAGGGCAACCGCCATGGCCCCCAGAAAGATCACACCGACGACATCGCGCGTCGTGATGCCGTAAACGGCCGCGATCACGATCGCGAACGTCATCGACGAGGCAAAAAGACGCACGGCGGTCTTCATGTCGTCTTTCCCTCGACCAGTTCGGGATGATGTAGGTCGAAGGTGGGCCGCTCGGAACGCACCGCTGGGAGCCGGTCGAAGTTGAGCTCCGGTGGCGGCGAGGTCGTTGCCCACTCCAGACTGTTGCCGTCCCACGGATTGTCACCGGCCGGCTCGCGCTTCCAAGTCGAGACATAGATGTTCGCAAGGAAGACGAGCACGCCGATAGCCTGCACGGCCGCGCCCGCGGTAGCAATGACGTTCAGCTGCGACCACCCTGGAAGATCGGGATAGGTATAAATCCTTCGTACCATCCCCATAACCCCTAAGAAATGCATCGGGAAGAAGGTCACGTTGAAGCCAACGAAGAGCAACCAGAAGTTCCACTTCCCGAGCCGGTCGTCGAGCATGAACCCGAAGATCTTCGGAAACCAGAAATAGATCGCAGCGAAGATCGCGAATAAGCTACCGCCTCCGAGGACGTAATGGAAATGCGCGACGAGAAAATAGCTGTCACGGATTTGAAAATCGAGCGGCGGCGAGGCCATCATGACCCCCGTGACGCCGCCGATCAAAAAATTGGCGAGAAAGCCGAGCGCGAAGAGCATTGGCGTTGGAAAGGTCAGTTGGCCTTTCCACATCGTACCGATCCAATTGAAGAACTTCACACCGGTTGGAACGGCGATCAGGAACGAGACGGCTGAAAAGAACGGCTCGACGACGGCTCCGGTCGTGAACATATGATGCGCCCACACACCCATCGAGAGTCCAGCGATCGCGAACGTCGAGAGGACCAGCCCGACGTAGCCGAACAAGGGCTTACGAGAAAAGACCGGGATGATTTCCGTAATGACACCGAAATACGGTAAAATCATCACGTAGACTTCCGGATGACCAAAGAACCAAAAGAGATGCTGGTAGAGGATCGCGCTACCGCCGAGGCTGGGATCGAAAAAGTGCCCTCCGAACTGCCGGTCCACCAGGAGCATCAAGAGTACGGCGGTGAGCATCGGGAAGGCCATGAGGATCAGCAGGGCCGTCGCAACGATTTCCCAGGTGAAGATCGGCAAGCGCATCATCGTCATGCCGGGCGCGCGATAAATGAACACGGTTGTGAGGAAGTTGATCGCGGTGAGGATC
>JALYSX010000300.1 GCA_030854585.1 Vulcanimicrobiota bacterium | reverse complement strand
TCGTGCGTACCGGGATCGCGATAAGCGGTCCAGGCGACCGGACCGAGTGTCTCGCGCGCCCCGACCGTATCGCGTGGAAAGATCGAACCGACCTTCGACCAGACGACGCAGAACGTGGGGTGCGTATGTACGACGCAGTACAAGTCGGGACGCACGTCGTATGCGGCGATGTGGAGCGGGAGTTCGCTCGTGGGATGCTGTTGGGTGTTGCGCGCCGCGCCGCGCTCGTCCACGCGGACGATATCTGCTTCGTCGAGGTCCCGCAACGATTTACCCGACGGCGTCACCAGCAGATCGCCGTCGTCGAGCCGTACCGAGACGTTGCCGCTCGTCCCGGTGACCAGGCGGCGATCCCAGAGCAACCGGCAGTAGCGCACGATCTCGGCGCGCGCACGTGCGTCGGTGCTCAATCTCTCAGACTCCGGCGGGATGCCAGATCGTCTTGACTTCGCAATACTGCGCGATCTCGTCGAGGCTCTGCGCGGATGCGGCGAACCACTCATCGGAACTGCGCTTCGCCCAGGTACGGACGCGCTTGACGTTGTCGGCGGCACCGCGGGTGAGAGCGATGGTCTGCTCGGCGTCGTCGTTCTCAAATCCGATCGCGTTGACGTCCATGTGTTTGGCCATGATCGGACCGAGCTCGGCGCGACGGCCGGTGAGGATGTTGATCACGCCGGCCGGAAGGTCGCTCGTGGCGAGAGCTTCGGCGAAGATCACGGCGGTGCGCGGATCCTTCTCGGATGCGACCGCGATGACGGCGTTACCCGCCACGAGCGCGGGGACGGCGACCGAGACCAGACCGAGCAGGCCGGGTCTGTCGGGCGCCATCACGCCGACCACGCCGGTCGCTTCGACCGTCGAGAAGTTGAAGTGCGGCCCGGCGACCGGGTTACGGGTCGAGAGCAGGGCCGAATACTTATCGCACCAGCCGGCATACCAGACGATTCGGTCGACGGCTGCGTCGATCTCGGCCTGGGGGAACTCCTCGCGGCGGCCTTCCATCATCTCGGCCAGGCGGTACAGGATCAGTCCGCGTAGTGCGGGCGCAGTCTTGGACCACTTGCCCTGGGCTCCGCGGGCGGCGACGACGGCATCCCGGACGTCTTTGCGCGACGCGCGGGCGATATTCGCCCCGAACGCCTTGCCGTCCCAAAGCGGGTCGGACCGCCCGGATTCCGAGCGTACAAACGCACCACCGATGAAAAGTTTGTACATCTTGCGGACATCGAGCCGCACGTCCTCATGTTTCGCCACCCGGCACGTTACGACGGACGCGGACGGAAGGCCTCGCTATTCTGGGTAGAGTACGGTCAGAACAACACCTATCAGTCTGTGAGGAACGATCGTGCCAGCACCCAAGACCAAGCCGTTCTTGTCGGATGTCAAGGAGCTGCGCCGCCGCGCACGCGCCAACATCGTCAAGGGCGCCATCACCTCGAGCTACGGCGCCGATGCGAAGGTCGTCTGCGACGTGCTCAACCAAGCACTTGCGACGGAGATCGTCTGTGTGCTCCGGTACAAGCGTCATTTCTATACCGCCAAGGGGATGAACAAGGACGCCGTCGCCGCCGAGTTCTTGCAACACGCGAACGAGGAGCAGGCGCACGCCGATCTGATCGCCGAGCGCATCACCCAACTGGGCCACGATCCGGATTTCAATCCCGAGGGCCTCGCGACGCGCAGTCACTCGCAGTACGTGGTCGGCAAGGACCTTGCCGACATGGTCAAGGAGAATCTGGTCGCCGAGCGCATCGCGATCGAGTCGTACACCGAGATCATCCGTTTCCTCGGTGACAAGGATCCGACGTCGCGGCGTATGATGGAGGGCATACTCGCGATGGAAGAAGAGCACGCGAGCGACATGCTCGACCTGCTCGACCAGTACGCGAAGTAGCGCCCGATCCGCGAACTGATCCTTGTGCGCCACGGGCGCACCGAATGGAACGCGCTACGTCGTTTCCAAGGCCAGAGCGATATCCCGCTCTCCGACGAGGGGCGCACGCAGGCGGCCGCGACCGCCGGGGCGCTCGCATCGGAGCCCTTAGAGGCGATCGTCTCGAGCGATCTGTCACGTGCGTTCGAGACGGCCCGCGTTATCGCCGCGCATCACGACCTCGAGGTCGTTCCAGACCCACGCCTGCGCGAGTTCGCGTTCGGCGAGTGGGAAGGCCTGACGTGGGATGAGATCGTCGCGCGCTATCCGGTCGCGGCAGATATGGCATTCTCATCGGTGCGGGCGTACGCGCCGACTGGCGGAGAGCGTTTCGATAGCGTGCGAGCGCGCGTCGGAAGGGTGCTCGACGAATTCGCCGGCCGCGAAGGGCGTGTCGTGTTCGTAACCCATGCCGGAGCCTTGCACGCGTTGCTCGATATCTTGGTTGCCGACCAGCTCGATCTGCAGACCGTGCGACTGACGCCTGCCTCGATCACGCGTATCGCCATGGATTCGGGGAAGGCACGACTAATGAGCTTGGACGACGTTCGCCATCTCGATTGACTCGGTCTCGCGCGACGCGACACCCCGCCGACGAACTACGAACGACGCGCGATTCTGGTCGGTGCGGGGGCCACGGCGTGACGGCCCAACGCGTAAGCGCCTACCCGAGCGAGGTGATCCGCATATGGTCAGAGCGTTCCTCGCAGGCTTCGCCGCAATCAACGCGCTCGGTCGAAGTGCGCGGGCAGAGGTCTACGTGGCCGACTTCGGCAACTCGACTTCGGCAACTCGACTTCGGCCACGGCGGTGATCTGCGCGTTGCTCGAAGTCGAACCCGAAGAGCTCGCCGGACAGGCGTGGTGTTCGAGGTCGTCGCGCTCTGCGGGCTCGCCATCCATTCTTAATCGTGGAGCGCTTGCCAGGCGTGCGGGTCGAGCACGGCGACATCAATCGCATCTTCGTAGAAGATGGTCGCGAAGATCTCCGCCGTGTCGAGGAGACGCGGACCCGGACGATTGAGATAGACCTCGTGCTCGCGCTGGGCGCGCAGGTTCCGCCAGACGGCATTGCCTTCGAGCTCCGCGACGGCGCGTCGCACCGCTTTGAGGTCGAAGCCGCACGGCGCGACGATCACGACGTCCGGATCGGCGGCCGCGATGTCTTCCCAAGCAATGACGGTCGAGTTCAAGCCGGGTTGCCGAGGAGTCCCTCGCCGCTGGCGACGCCGACGAGTTCCGGCGTTCCAGTGGCCACCGCCCATCGGGGAATCGGTCCATTCGAGGACGAGCGCACGCGGCCTACGTTCGCCGGCTGTTTGCGCCGCCGCCGTCTCCGCATGCAACCGACCCGCGCGCGGGCGTAGCGCATCGATCAACGAGGTCGCGTTGGCCGCATTCCCGATGATGTCACCGAGCAACGCGATGGTCGCGTAGACATCGGCAAGTGAACAAGGCTCCAGCGAGACGATGCGGGGATCGCCCACCAGCCGATTCGCCGCGCGCGCGACCGTCTCGTAGTTGACGGCGCAGACGGCGCACAGCTCTTGCGTGACGATCAGATCGAGTTCGAGCGATTCAAGGCGCGCCGAGTCGAGCGTATACAGCCCGGCCTTCGTGCAAGCCCTTGCGTACGTGCCGGTCGATGTCGGCCGAGGTTCCATCGTGCGACATCGATGACGCGGTGAGCTCCGGCAGCCCCCGTGCCGCCGGCGGGTAGTCGCACTCGTGCGTGATGCCGACGACCTTGGAACCTGCTCCGATCGCGAACAGCATCTCCGTCGCGCTCGGGAGCAGGCTGACGATCCTCACGCGACTACCGCGCGACCACTACTGGCCTTGGGCGAGCGAGTAGCCGCGCTCTCCGTCGAACGTGTAGAGTCCCTCGGTCTTGACGACGTCGAAGCCGGCCTTACTCGCGCCGTCGACGAGTTTCGCCACCGTTGAGCCGTCGAACGCGCCACCGTCCGCTTCGAACCGGCAGGACCAGTGATCGCTCCAGAAAGTGTCGGGGTTGCCGTCCGGCCAGACCTTGGTGCCGCGATTGGCGATCACGACCAGCTTCGCGCCGGCGACGTCGAGCGCGTTCAGTCCGGCCGCGATCTCGTCCGGGTCTCCGCTCGGCATGTCGAGGTAGAGGTCGACGCCGACGCGCACTTTCTTGGCGGGCGCGGCCGCCGCGCGGATGGAGAGATCGAGCGAGGCGTCCTTCGCATACTCGGCCGGAGCCAGATGCTGCGGCTTCTGACCCATGCGCGCGATGATCGCGTCGGCGAACTCCTTGGTGCCGACCTTCTCTTTGCTCGTGCCTTCTTTGTAGATGTCGTAGGTATGAATGCCGTCTTCGATCGTGCGCAGCCAGGCGTTGTGCGCCTTCTCTGCGATGTCGCCTTGACCGATATGCGAAAGCATCAAGAGCGCGCCATGGAAGAGTCCCGACGGGTTCGCGAGATTCTGGCCGGCCCGACGGGGGGCGGAGCCGTGGATCGCTTCGAACATCGAGCAATGGTCGCCGATGTTCGCCGAGCCGGCGAGGCCGACCGAGCCGGTGATCTGGGCGGCCACATCGGAGAGCACGTCCCCGTAGAGATTCGGCATCACCAGCACGTCGAAGGCTTCGGGCGTGTCGGCCATCTTGGCTGCGCCGATGTCGACGATCCAATGCTCGGCTTCGATATCGGGATATTCTTTGGAGATCTCGTCGAATACCTTATGGAAGAGGCCGTCCGTGATCTTCATGATGTTGTCTTTGGTGAAGCACGTGACTTTCTTCCGTTTGTTGGCGCGCGCATATTCGAACGCGTAGCGCACGATGCGCTCGCTGCCCGGGCGCGAGATCAGTTTGAGGCACTGCGTCACCTGCTCGGTCTGACGATGCTCGATGCCGCCGTAGACGTCTTCCTCGTTCTCGCGGACAATCACCAGGTTCATCTTGGGATGTTTGGTCGCGACGTACGGGAAAAGCGACGCGCACGGACGGACGTTAGCGTACATCCCGAGGGTCTTGCGGACGGTCACGTTGAGCGATTTGAATCCGCCGCCTTGGGGCGTCGTGATCGGCGCCTTCAAGAAGACCTTGGTGCGGCGAAGCGACTCCCAGGAGCTGGGCTCGATACCATTAGAGAGGCCGCGGTTGTAGACGGACTCGCCGATAGCGATCTCTTCGATGTCGAGAGCAGCACCCGCCGCAATGATGATGCGAAGCGTCGCATCCATGATCTCGGGACCGATGCCGTCGCCGTGGGCGACCGTAATCGGAACCTTTTTCGCCGTAGCGATATCGGTCAAAGCCTTGCTCCTTGGGATGAGTTTGGAAGCCCGTTAGATTAGCCGTCGCCCGCCTCAGATACTCCACTGATAGGCGTTCCAGCCCGCGTTGATACCGTTCGGAGTGAATCCTTTGAGGGCGGGCGTCAGGGCGTGACGCTCGCCCTGGTTGTAGAGGAAAGCGCCCGGGGCGTCGCGCAGCAGCAGGGCTTCGATCTTGGCGTATGCGTCCGCCCGGGCGCGGCGATCGAACGTCGAGAGGGCCTTGCCTTGGAGCGCGTCCATCTCCGGCGAGCGATAGCGCGAGACGTTGTTTCCCCCGGGCGGAATCTGGGTCGAAAGCCATGCCGACGAGTTGTCGGGATCGCCGCCCGAAATCCAGGAATATAAGGCGAGGTCGAAGTTCCCCGCGTTGAAGATGCCGCCGTCTTGCGCCGCTGCGAACAGGTTGGCGAAGGCGTAACTCTTAGGGGTCATCTCGACGCCGACATGCTTGAGCATCTGTTGGGTCTGAACGACGATATTGGCGGACGTCGGACTGCCCTGCCCGTACGCGATCTGCAGCGAGAGGCGCTTGCCGTTCTTGACGCGGATGCCGTCCGGCCCCGGCGTCCAGCCGGCGGCGGTCAGGAGTGCGCCGGCCGCAACGGGATCGAACGGCACGGGCTTGAGCGACGGATCGTG
>JALYSX010000275.1 GCA_030854585.1 Vulcanimicrobiota bacterium | reverse complement strand
AGCTCGAGCTCGGCGACATCGACGACGACGAGTACGTGCGGCAAGAGAGCGAGATCATGATTCGCCTTCGTGACGTCCGTGCGTGGCGCGAAAAACTCGGCAAGGCCGCGAGCGGCGGACCGGTGCGCGTCGCGCGAGACAGCGACAAGGGGTGACAGCGCTCGACGCGCTGCTCGGCGAACTTCCCCGCACAACGCTCGTGGTCGGCAAAGGCGGCGTCGGCAAAACGACACTCGCCGCCGGCATCGCGGCGCTGTTCGCGCGCGGCAACCAGGAAACACTGCTGCTGTCGACCGATCCCGCGGCGGCACTCGCAACGGTCACTGGCAACCCTGTTTCGACCGATGCCTCGACGGTCATTGGCTGGCCACATCTCTCCGCACGACAATTGGCCGCCGCCGAGCTCCGACGCGCATTTCTCGAGCAATGGCGCGACATCATCGCCGAGATCATCGATCGCGGCACGTATCTCGATCGCGCGGATGTCGACGGTATCGTCGACGCGGCCTTTCCCGGCATCGACGAGATCTTCGCGCTGCTGGCGCTCGCCGATGTTCTTGCGGACCACTCCGGCATGTACGAGAGAATCGTGATCGACACCGCGCCGACCGGACACACACTTCGGTTGCTGGCGATGCCGGACACGTTCCGCGCGTTGCTCTCCATGCTCGACCTGATGCAGGACAAGCATCGGTTCATGGTGCGCACGCTGACGCATCGGTACAGGTCCGACCGCGCAGACGGCTTTCTCACCGAGATGCGATCGCGCGTCGACGGATTGCGCGCTGCGCTCGCGGACTCGCACGAGATGGCGGCAGTTCTCGTGACGCGGGACGAACCTGTGGTCGAAGCGGAGACCGAGCGCTACGCAGAGAGTCTGCGACAGCTCGGCGTGCATGTCGCTGGAGTGATCGTGAACGCCGTCGCTCACGACGCGCCGCGATCGCGCACGCGTCGTGCGAAATCGGGTGTTAGCGGATCAATGCCCTCGCCGGAGTTTCGCATCGCGCGAAACGTACCGCCGCCGACGGACCTCGCGTCGATCGTCGAGATGCTGCTAACGCCAGAGCCGCCAGGCACACCTGGGTCTCGGATTTCCCGACGAAGCCGCGTCAAAGAACCTGCGTCGAGACTTCAACCGTCGCACGCCACCGTGACGCCGCGGACGCTTGTGAAAACACTAACAATCGTCGGCGGAAAGGGCGGTGTTGGCAAGAGCACGGTGGCCTGTGCACTCGCGATCGGCGCTGTCGACGCGGACGGATTGCGCACGCTGCTCGTCTCGACCGACCCGGCCGCGTCACTGGCTGACGCGCTCGGTGCGCAGTCTGCTGACTGGGCGCGCAAGGACGTGGAGTGCGAGCTGGCCGACCCGCACGGGCTCGTTGTCCGACAGATGGATGCCACCTCCGCCTTCGCGCGACTTCGCGACGAGTACCAGGTCCGAATCGACCAATTGTTTTCGGCGATGGTGGGACGCGGCGTTGGCCTCGACATCGAGCGCGACCGTGCAATCGTCCGCGATCTGCTCGCGCTCGCGCCGCCCGGCATCGACGAGCTGTACGCGCTTTCCATCCTTGGCGACACACTCGAGGAACGGCGATTCGATCGGATCGTCGTCGACCCGGCACCCACCGGCCACCTGCTCCGACTGCTCGACATGCCGGCGGTCGCGCTGGATTGGTCGCATCGACTGATGCGCTTGATGCTCCAATACAAAGAAATCGTATCGCTCGGCGAAAGTGCGCAGGAGCTGCTCAACTTTGCCAAGCGAACGCGCGCGCTCGAATCGTTGTTGCACGATTCCGATCGGTGCGGCGTCGTTGTCGTGTCACTCGATGAGCAGGTGGTGCGAACCGAGACCGAGCGGCTCGTCGCGGAAGTGCAAGGTCGCGGCATCGAAACCACCGGCGTGATCTGGAATCGTGTTCGCGGAACCGCCGTCCCTCTTCCTCTTCCGCCATCCGTGCGACAGGTTTGCGCCGAGGAAGTGACACCACCGCCCGTCGGCGCCGCAGCCCTTCGCGGGTGGTCGCAACGCTGGACGACGCTCTCGACGAAACTCTAATAGCTGTCCGATGGCTTCAGTGTCAACCGAATCATTGTGGTATGTGTACGGAATCGTCCCTGGAGCAATGTCGGCGCCGTCGATGCCGGCGGGCTTGGACGACGCCCGGGTTTCGTTGCAGCAGCACGACGGTGTGGGCGCGCTTGTCTCGCAACTCGACGCGTCGGTGTACGCTCCGGACGTGCTCGAGACGTCGAGCGGCGACGTCGAATGGTTGAGTCCACGCGCGGTCGCGCACGATCTCGTGCTCACGTGGGCGAGCGACCGCGGCGCGGTCATTCCGCTGCCGATGTTTTCGCTCTTCAGCTCGGGCAACGCCGTCGA
>JALYSX010000258.1 GCA_030854585.1 Vulcanimicrobiota bacterium | reverse complement strand
GACTCGCCCTGGCCGGGCCGGCCGGGCGCGCCGAGGCCGCCGGTCCGGTCGTGCAACGCATAATGCTGATCCGCCATGCGGAGAAGCCGATCGGATCCGCCTTGCCGTATGGCGTCACCGCCCAAGGCGTGCGTGATTTCCGCGCACTGACGATCGACGGCTGGAATCGGGCCGGGGCGTTGGTCGAGCTGTTCGCGCCCTCGATCGTGCCGATCCGCGCCGGTCTGGGTCGTCCTGGGACGATCTTCGCAGCCCCGGCAAGCATGTTGAACGAGAGCCTTCGCCCGACGCAAACGGTGACGCCGCTCCCGCAGCGCTCGGGACGAGCCTCGTGACGAGTTGTCTCTACGGACAAGAGGCGAAGCTCGCGGCAACCTTGCTCGCGACGCCGGGCGCAAACCTGACGGCTTGGCAGCATCAGCACATTCCGCTCATCGCGCAGGAGCTCGGACTCGCGCACCTGGGCGTCCCGAAGGTGTGGCCGGGCCCGCGCTTCGACATGGTCTTCGTCTTCACGCGCCGCGCGCACGGACCGTGGACGTTCGCGCAGATCCCGCAACTCGTGCTCGCCGGCGACATAGCCGCATCGTTCCCGTCCGTCACCGACTCCGGAACAGACGACTAGCGCGCCGACGCCAGCGCTATTCCAACCATGACGAGCATCGCCTGAGCCGTGAGCCCGAGGACGCAAGCGAGCACGGCGCCGGGATCGCGTTTGGCCCACGTTATCGATACGATGATGGCGAATGCGACGCCGACCCCCGTCAAGCAGAGCGCCGCGACGTAGAGAGCAACCGGCGAATGACGATCGATGGCGAGCGCGAGGAACGACCAGAGGAGTTGCGGCCCGATCGCAACCGTAAAGAGCGGGACCGCGAACCGGCGGCCGGATACGCCGATGGTGTGCAAAGCTTCGAATTCGCGCCGGCTGGCGAGACGATAGACGACGCCGCAGAGCGCGACGCTTGCGATGAAGCCAAATGGCAGAAGCCATACGTACGGATGCCGGATACTCAATGCCGTTACCACGCCGACGATTGCAAAGGCGCTCGCGTAGTACGTGAAGTAGACGCGCGTGAGATACACGGTCAACGGGTCAGTCATGCGTGCGGAAGTAGAGGCGCCGGGCCTCGGCGGACGTACGGGTTGTGGCGGCGGAGTCGGAGTAGACGAGCCGCCCGCCCTGCATGATGTGCACGGTGTCCGCGATCGCCAGGAGTGGCTTGGGGCTGTGATCCGTCAATAAGATTCCCGTACCGCGTTCGCGCAATTTCCGTAGGATCGCCATCCCGTGAATCACGCCGCGCCGATCGAGTCTGGCGAACGGTTCGTCGGCGAGCAGGAAGCGTGGGTTCATCAGATATGCTCGCGCCAGTAGTAAGAGCATCACGTCCGTCGGTGACATTGTGGAGGGTCGTTGCTCTATCAGGCGCGTGAGCCGGAGCGTCCGGAGCGACTCCGCGATTGCCGTAGACGTCAACCGTTGCGGGGCTGTGGCGATTCGCAGGTTCTCGAGCGTGGAGAGGCGCGAGAGGATGAGACGATCTTGCGATATGTAGGACAAACCCGAGAGAGCGCGTTGCGACGGCGACAGGTCGAGTAGCAGCGTCGGTTCTGCGCCGGGAGCGATGAGCGAGATCGTCCCCTCGAATGGACGGACGAAGCCGGCCGCGATCCGGAAGAGCGTACTCTTGCCGCTCCCGTTGACGCCTGAAAGGGCGGCGATGGATCCGCCCGCAACCGAAAGGGTGAAATGGTCGACGACGGCCCGGCTCCCGTAGCGCTTCGAGACGTCTTCGAACTGCAATATGGCCGCTCGTCCGTTCATCCTGCGTCTATCCCTTCGACCCCCTTGCGATCGGAGCCGCCTCGGGGGATAGAAGGACGGGGCCCGGGTGAGTTCCGGCGTGCTCCGGCGAATGGAGACAGAGATGGATTCCCTCACCCTCGACGGCGCGCTGAAACATCACTTCGGCTACGATTCCTTTCGGCCGCTCCAGCGTGAGATCGTCGAGGCATCGCTTGCGGGCGACGATATTCTCGCGCTGCTGCCGACCGGCGGCGGCAAGTCGCTCTGCTATCAGTTGCCGGCGCTGGTGCGGCCGGGCTTGGTGCTGGTCATCTCGCCGTTGATCGCGTTGATGAAGGATCAGGTCGACGCGCTCAACGCCAACGGCATCCCCGCGACGTTCCTGAACTCGTCGATCGATACGGCGACCGCCGCCGAACGTCTGGGCGGTCTCGATCGCGGCGAGTATCGGCTGCTCTACGTCGCGCCGGAGCGTTTGGTGCTTCCGAGCTTCTTGGATCGGCTCGCGCGCTGGAACGTGGTCCGCGTCGCGGTCGATGAAGCGCATTGCGTGAGCGAATGGGGACACGATTTCCGGCCGGAGTACCGGCAACTATCGGTGCTGCGCGATCGCATGCCCGAGGTTCCGACGATCGCCGTCACGGCGACCGCGACCGATCGGGTGCGCGAGGACATCGAGCGCTTTCTGCAACTCCGCTCGCCGCGACGCTTCGTCGGGAGCTTCAATCGACCGAACCTGCAGTATCGCGTCTACGAGAAGCGCGATCCGCTCAAACAACTGCTCGCCTGGGCCGAAGAACGTCCGCGCGATAGCGGGATCGTCTACGTCTCGAGCCGTGCCGCCGCCGAGGACCTGGCGGGGCGGATCGATCGCGCCGGCATCGCGGCCGTGCCGTACCACGCCGGCCTATCGCCGCACACGCGCGCCCGCAATCAGGAGCGCTTCGTGCGCGACGAGGTCCAGGTCGTCTGCGCGACGATCGCGTTCGGGATGGGCATCGATAAGCCGAACGTCCGTTACGTCGTGCACTACGACGTGCCGAAGAACCTCGAAGGCTACTATCAGGAGACCGGCCGCGCCGGCCGCGACGGTCTCCCGAGCGACTGCGTCTTGTTCTACAACGGCGGCGATGCGGCCAAGCAACGGCATTTCATCCGTCAGATCGGCGACGATGCCGAGCGCGCGCGCGCCGAACGACTGCTCGCGCAGATGCTCGACTACGCCTCGACCTCGACCTGTCGTCGCGCGCACGTGCTGCGCTACTTCGGCGAAGACGCCCCGTTGCAGTGCGGCAACTGCGACAACTGCCTCAACCCGGTCGAACGCCTCGACGGAACGGTCGCGGCCCAGAAGTTCCTCTCGTGCCTCTACCGCATCCGCGAACATCGTGGCTTTTCGACCGGCGCGCAACACGCGATCGACGTGCTGCTCGGGACCACTACCGAGAAGGTGAAGAACTGGGGTCACGAAACGCTGACCACGTTCGGCGTCGGCATGGAACTCACGCGCGACGAGTGGATGGCGTTGCTCGGAGAGTTGCTTCGGCTCGGCTACGTCGAGCAGGAGCCCGCCCACAAGACGGTCTTCCTGACCGACGAAGGCATGGCGGCTCTACGCGAAAAGCGCGAGGTCTCGTTCGCACCGCCGCGCTTCGTGAGCGCGAAGGGTAAGAAGAAGACGCGCAAGGGTGCGAGCGCGTCCGAACCGTTCGAGGAGGATCTCTTCGAGCATCTGCGGCGCCTGCGCAAGGACCTTGCGGATACGCAGGGCGTGCCGCCCTACGTCGTCTTCTCGGACGCCACCCTCAAGGAGATGGCGCGGACCAAGCCGACCACCCTGACCCGCTTCCGCGGCGTGAGCGGCGTCGGCGACGTCAAGCTGGAGCGGTACGGCTCATCCTTCGTCCAGGCCATCGTAGCGTTCGAGGACAGGAAGGACGACGCTTCCGCCTAAGCCAGCCCTCGTATGCTGGCGTTTTTATTTTCGCATCTGTCGATCTTGGCCAACGGAGCGATCTTCTGCCTCGGCTTCGTAGGCGTCTCGGTCGCCGCAGCGCTCATCATCCACCGCTTTGTCTCGCCCGCCTTCTTCGAAGAGCACTACGAGCAAGCCGGGTTCATCTTCGCGGTCATCGGGGTCGTCTATGCGGTGCTGCTCGCGTTCGTCGCGATCGGCGTTTGGGAACGCTTCGATGCGGCCGAGTCCAAGACGTACGAGGAAGCCAACGCTCTGGTCGATGTCTATCGCGACGCCGGCGCGCTTCCGCAGAAGGTGCAGATTCGCGATGCGCTCAAGCGCTACACCACGCTGCTCATCGAAGACGAGTGGCCGAAGCTGGCCGACGACAAACACAGCGCAGTGGCCGATGCGGAGATCGAGACGCTCTCGCGCGATGTCGATCGGATCGAACCCAAGACGATGGGCAAACAGGACGTCCACAACGCGATGCTGGTCGGACTTAGCACGGCGCTCGCCGATCGCTCGGGCCGCATCTCGATGGGTGCGACCGGGCTCAATCCGATCGTGTGGACGGTCATCGGATGCGGCGCGATCGTCGCGGTCGGCTTCTCGTTCCTGTTCCCGTTCAAGCGCAAACGCATGCAGATCCTGATGGTCGGATCGCTCGCGTTCAGCATCGCGATCGTGTTCTATCTCACGACGGCGATCGACTATCCGTTCCACGGCGATATCAGCGTCCAACCG